>JAQWLZ010000069.1 GCA_029247025.1 Alphaproteobacteria bacterium
AGGTACTGGTATTTCTTTTAGTCTCCAAACCTTATCTTTAAGGTTTATGTAATATAAATTATCTCCTTCTAATGCAGTAATATATGCTTTAGTTAAGTCTTGATTATAAAAAATATGATGTAGAACTAAGCTTGGGTCTATAGGAATATTAGATAATATTTTTCCATAGTCTTCACTATTTTTATCGAGCTCTATAATTGCTATACCTTCTTCTCTTCCTTTAACTTTAGATAGAGATAAACTATCAAGAGATTCTGGTGCCTTAGTTTCCCAATTTAAAATTGCAAGACGTTCTGCATTAGCTAATTTTTGTAATAAAATTATCAATAATAAGTTAAAAATAAATATCTTTATTATAATTTTCATTAGGATGCCTATTACATACTTTGCTAGTCTCTATTAAATGTGAATAAATAGCAACATTCTTCGGCAGTAATTGTAAAATTTATTTATGTTTTAATTTGATACCTTTTTCAATATCTTCATGGTCGTCAAATAAAATATGGTTCTTGCTTAATAACCCATTTTTCTAAAAGAAGAATTATTAAAAAAAGTTATATTTAACCAAGTTTACAAAAGGAATGCTAAATAAATAAGCATTATGTGCTTATTTTATATTTTAATATGATATTTAAACTGATTCGATCTAAACTATAAAAGCTATAGTAATTAAGGGAGGTAAGTAATTACCTCCCTCTAAATTATTTTACTTAGAAATATGCCCATCAATAGTCTTTGAGGCACTATCAAGAAATTTCTTGAATGTATTTCCTGTTTTAATTTCTATATTTTTAGGCTTAAGTTCCTCTGGAAGTTTGCGTTCTAAATGTACTTGCAATATTCCATTTTGCATTCCTGCTCCTGTTACTTCCACATATTCCGCAAGCCTGAAGGTTCTTCTAAATGGGCGATTTGCAATACCACGATGAACATATTGGGAATTTTTCTCGTCTTTATTTCCTGTTATAGTTAAGATTCCATTTTCTAGACTTATTGAAAGGTTTTTTTCATCAAAACCTGCAACAGCCAATTCAATAGTATAATTATCTTTACCATTTGAGTGAATATTATATGGTGGGTAGTTATCAGTAACTTCATTCATTTTCACCATACTATCAAAAATATTTTCTAAATGGTCAAATCCTATAGAATGACGGTAAAAAGGTGTTAAATCAAATGTATTCATTTTATTTGCCCTCCTTTGAGCGACTAATATTGAAAGCCCTAATATTGGCACTTTCTATTAATAAATATCTAATATAAATTAGATTGCTGAAGATGATCCAATAGGCATCATCTATCAAATATATGGTGATTATTATTAGTTTTTACAAGAGTAGAAAATACTATTTATGTTTTAGATTTATATCTTTTTTAATATCTTCATGGTCACCAGTAACTATATGATGTTGACTTTTTGTAACTAGTTTTTCTAAAATTGGAATAAAGAGTAGGGGTATAATGCCTCCTAAAGCAATCCCAAAAACTGCTGATCGCAGGTGAGGGTCTACTAATGATGCTATTATATCTGCAATAATATGAGATAGTGCTGCACCAATAATTCCAGCTATGTAGCCATTAGAAATTATTTTGAAAAATCTATTTATACTCCATCCAGTATAGTAACCAATAAGCATAATAGAGGAGTGAACAAAGCCGAAGGCAAGTCCTTTTAAATGAGCATTTTCATTATAAAGCCAAACTTCTAATAAATGTTCCAAATTAATTTACCTTATAACTTATAGATATAGTATAATATTGAAATTAATATTTTAAGGTATTTATATAGGTATGAATGAAGCATTACAAGGACTTAAGTTAATAGATCTTACTAGGGTGAGGTCTGGACCTTCAGCTGTTAGGCAATTTGCTGATTGGGGAGCAGATGTTATAAAAGTTGAAACACCAGATAGTGTTGATGGAAGTGAAGATTTAGGAGGAAGAAGAGATGGGTCTGATTTTCAAAATTTACATAGAAATAAACGAAGTATTACTCTTAATTTAAAGAATAAAGGTGGACTAAACATATTTAAAGAATTGATTAAGAATGCTGATATTTTAGTTGAAAATTTTAGACCAAATGTAAAAAAAAGACTTGGTATAGACTATGAAACTTTAGAAGAACTAAACCCTCGTCTTATTTATGCTAGTATTTCTGGTTTTGGGCAGAGTGGTCCATATTCTAACCTTCCAGGTTTTGATCAGGTAGCTCAGGGAATGGGTGGTTTAATGTCAGTTACTGGCCATCATGGTAAAGGTCCTCTAAGAGTAGGGATTCCTGTTGCTGATTTGAGTGCAGGTTTGCATTGTGCTTTGGGGATATTAACTGCTCTTTATGAAAGAGAAAAATCTGGCCATGGTCAATGTGTTAGCGCTTCATTATTAG
Source organism: Alphaproteobacteria bacterium (assembly GCA_029247025.1). Taxonomy (GTDB): domain Bacteria; phylum Pseudomonadota; class Alphaproteobacteria; order TMED109; family TMED109; genus TMED109. The sequence continues at coordinate 2,387 of JAQWLZ010000069.1, forward strand.
AATCACAAATAGCAATGCTAGATTTTCAGGCTTCAAGATTTTTAGTTTCAAATGAAATTGCAGGACAGACAGGAAATGATCATCCTACTATGTCACCCATGGGCACGTATCAAACTTCTAATGGGTATATTAATATTGCTTCAACTGGAGAAGCAATGTGGAGAAGATTATGTAAAACGTTAAATATTAAAGATGCTCTTGATGATAAAGATTTTGAAGATGATTCTGCTCGTACTAAAAATAGAATTAAATTAACTTCTGTTATAACAAAAGCACTATCTCAAGATACTAAAGAAATATGGATTAAAAAGCTTAATGAAGCGAGTATACCATGTGGTCCAATTAATAATATAGAAGAAGTCTTTAATGATCCTCAAGTTATACACTCTAACATTGCTGAATCTGTTGAACATCCAATTTTAGGTAAAATAAAATTAGTAGGACAAGCTATTAAATTAAGTAGGACTCCTAGTAAATTAAAAAAAGCAGCACCTCAAAAAGGTGAACATACTAAAGAAGTTTTAATTGAACTTGGATATAGTGAAGATGATATAAAAAATTTAAAAATGGAGAATATTATATGAGTAATAGTGTTATATTAGGTGATATAAATTCTTATATAGAAGATAATATTGGATATATCATTTTAGATAATCCCAATAAATTAAATGCAATATCATTATCTATGTGGGAAAAAATAGGAACTTCCCTTATTAAATTTGAAGACGATAAAAATTTAAGATGTATAGTGCTGCGAGGTAAAGGAAATAAATCTTTCTCTGCAGGAGCAGATATTTCTGAATTTAATGATAATAGATCTAGGGAAAAAGCTGTATTAAAATACGATAATGTTTCAAAAAATACACTTGATAGGATTCAAAAATTTTCTAAACCTACAATCGCTCTTATAGATGGTTATTGTATAGGGGGAGGGTTAGCAACTGCATTATCTTGCGATTTAAGGCTTGCTTCTGAAAAAAGCACTTTTGCAATTCCTGCTGCAAAATTAGGCCTAGCTTATGACTATTTAGGTATTAAAAGGTTGAGAGAAATTGTTGGCCCAGCACGAGCTAAATATATATTTTATACAGCAAGACAATTCTCATCTAATGAAGCACTACAAATTGGAATTATAGAGGAAGTATTTAAAAATGACAGTTTTAGTTTAGATGTTATGTCCGTTTTGAATTCAATTAATAATAATGCTCCATTAACTATTTCTTCAGCAAAATTAGCAATAGATGCAGATCCATTGGATGATGAAATGTTAAAAAAGTGTAAAGAGTTAGAGCGTATTTGTTTTTCAAGTAAAGACTATGAAGAGGGACGTTTAGCTTTTTCTGAAAAAAGAAAGCCTATATTTAAAGGTCATTAATAATTTAGAGATGTATAAATGCCATATATAAAGTCAAATAAAGTCAAATTGTATTATGAAGAAACTGGAGAAGGTTATCCAATAATATTTGTACATGAATTTGGTTCAGATCTAAGGGAATGGGAACAACAAGTCCGATACTTTTCTAGAGAGTATAAATGTATAACCTTTAATGCACGAGGTTATCCACCTTCTGAAGTGCCAAGAGACTTTAAGCAATATGGATATAAATATTCAGTTGATGATATAGCTAATTTAATGAATAAATTAAATATCAATAAGGCTCATATTATTGGTTTAAGTATGGGGGCGTATGCTGCATTACTATTTGGGTTAAAATATAAAAAAATGGCAAAGTCATTAATAATAGCTGGAGTTGGTTCAGGAGCAATGCCTCAACATAGAAAAAGTTTTTACTCTATGGCTAATGAATTAGCGGATAACTTTATAAAGAAAGGTTCAAAAAAAACAGCAAGTATTATAAGTAATACAGGCTCTAGAATACAATTAAAAAATAAAGACATAAGGGGATGGCTTGAATTTAGAAAGCATCTTGAAGAGCATTCTAATATAGGAAGTGCTTTAACTATGCAACAATATCAGGCATTAAGACCTTCATTAATGGATTTTGAAGGTGAATTTAAGAAAATGAATATTCCAGTACTATTAGCAGTTGGAGATGAAGATGAGTTATGTTTAGAGATAAATATATACTTAAAAAGACAAATAAAAACCTCGGGATTATGGATATGTCCTAGGACTGGTCATGCAATAAATTTAGAAGAACCAGCAGCATTTAATAGAGAAGTTCAAAATTTTCTTTCTACGGTTGAAAGAGGTAATTGGCTTAAAAGGGATAAAGTAAGTATAAAAGATATAAATTGATAATGATAAATACGTCATTAGGTTGCTTTTTAAATTAAGTATAATAATTGGAATAAGATATGAGTGAATTAATTTTGGTGCGTCATGGACAAAGTATATGGAATCTTCAAAATCGTTTTACTGGATGGTATGATGTAGAACTATCTGAAAATGGTTTATTAGAGGCTAAAAAAGCAGGGGAATTATTAGTAAAAAATAATATTAGAATTGATTTTGCTTATACTTCTTATTTAAAAAGAGCTAATAGCACTTTAGAAATTCTCTTAGAGAATATGAATTTAGAAAATATGGATTATACAAGGTCTTGGGAGCTTAATGAGAGGCATTACGGGAGTTTAACAGGATTAAATAAATCTGAAATGAAAGAAAAGTTGGGTGAAGAACAGATTAAAATTTATAGAAGGTCATGGGATATTGCTCCACCAGAATTAAATGAAGATAGTGAATTTAATCCTAGAAATGATTTAATATATAAAGACATTAGTTTTAACAATATTCCAAATACTGAATCATTAAAAGATACGTATGAAAGAGTGATCCCTTATTTTAACAAAAGTATTAAACCTAAAATATTAGATAGAAAAAATATAATTATAGCTGCTCATGGAAATTCATTACGGGCATTATGTAAATTATTATTTAATATCTCTAACGATAAAATTAATGCATTAGAAATCCCTACAGGAAACCCTTTGCTAGTAGAGCTAGATTCTGATTTAAATTTTGTTGACGCTAATTATTTAGATATAACAAGAGCGCAAAATATTATAATAAATCAATAAAAGTATTAGCTATTAACATCAACAATAATTCTACCGTGCGTTTTTCCTGATAGCATATTATGAGTTGAATCTACTACTTCTGATAATGGAATAGTGCTAATCATTTCATTCAATTGATCCATATTTAAATCACTAGCTAATCTATCCCAAGCAGTTATTCTATCCTTTAAAGGACAATAGACACTATCAACGCCCGCAAGAGTAACTCCTCGCAAAATAAAAGGCATAACAGTTGATGGCAAATCAAATCCTTGCGCTAAACCGCATGCAGCAACTGTACCTCCATATTTTAGAGAAGCGCAAATATTTGCAAGAGTATGACTACCTACAGAATCGATAGCACCAGCCCATCGTTCTTTATTTAAAGGTCTCCCTTTTTCAGAGAGTTCATTACGGTTAATAATATTGCTTGCTCCAAGTGATTTTAAGTATTCTGAGTGTTCTTCTCTTCCAGATGATGCGCAAATATTATATCCTAGTTTTGATAATAAGGATATTGCAACACTTCCTACACCGCCAGTAGCTCCAGTTACTAATATTTCTCCTTTATCAGGGGTAATACCGTTGTTTTCAAGAGCCATTATACATAACATAGCAGTATAACCAGCTGTACCAATAGCCATTGCTTGCTTTGAGGTAAATTCTTTTGGCATATGTACTAACCAATCACCGTTTACGCGTGCTTTTTGGGATAAACCTCCCCAATACTTTTCTCCGACTCCGAAACCATTTAGGATTACCTTATCACCAGTTTTAAAATTATTATTTGAGCTTTCTTCTACTGTTCCAGCAAAGTCTATTCCTGGAACCATTGGAAAGCTTTTAATTATAGGAGAAGAAGAAGTTATTGCTAATGAGTCTTTATAATTTATAGTTGAATAATCAACTTTAACAAGAACATCACCTTCTGGTAGTTGCGAAATATCTATTTCTTGTATTTCACCAGTAGCTTTTTGATCCTCTTCTTTATTTAAAACGAGAGCATTGAACATTATAATTCCTTCATGGTAAATAATTTATTAAACTATTTTATATTTATTAAATAGAATCACAAGGAATAAAATTAATTACTCCTCGTGATATTTGGGGAAATAAATTTATATTTAAAGTAAATTTAAATTTTTTAAAATTGATCTGATTCAGTTGAATCATCCATTGCTGTAGTAGCAGACTGACCTCTTGTAACTGCATTAGATACAGCGTCAAAATAAGATACTCCTACTTCTCTCTGGTGTTTAGTTGCTGAATAACCATCTTTTTCAGCACCAAATTCTTTTTGTTGAAGTTCAGAATAGGCAGCCATACCATTTTCTTTATAAGCTTCTGCAAGTTTAAATGTTGAATAGTTTAGGTTATGAAATCCTGCTAAAGTTATAAATTGGAATTTATAACCCATTGCAGCTATTTCTTTTTGGAAGACTTTCATTTGAGCCTCATCTAAATGCTTTTTCCAGTTAAAAGATGGAGAACAATTATATGCTAGCATTTGATCCGGATGTTCTTTTTTAAGAGCTTCTGCAAATTTTCTCGCTTCTGATAAATCTGGAGTAGCAGTCTCACACCATACTAAATCAGCATAAGGAGCGTAAGCTATACCTCTTGCTATAGCACAGTCAATACCACCAGTCATTCTATAGAAACCTTCAGTAGTTCTCTCTCCAGTTAAAAACTTTTGATCTCTTTCATCTATGTCACTAGTAATTAATCTAGCTGCCTCAGCATCCGTTCTAGCCATTATTAATGTTGGTACACCCATTACATCTGCAGCTAGCCTAGCAGAATTAAGAGTTCTTTCAAAAGTTGCAGTAGGCACCAAAACTTTTCCACCTAAATGACCACATTTTTTCTCTGAAGCTAATTGATCTTCAAAATGTACTGCTGCTGCCCCTGCTTCAATCATGGATTTCATTAGTTCAAAACAATTTAGTGGTCCGCCGAAACCAGCCTCCGCATCAGCAATAATTGGAAGATAAAAGTCAATATCAGTAGTATCTATATTTTCAAGTTTTTCCATATGCTGCACTTGATCTGCTCTCTGGAAAGCTAAATTAATTCTTTTAACTATATCGGGAACGCTATTTACTGGATATAAACTTTGATCAGGATACATTTGGCCAGAACTATTAGCGTCAGCTGCTACTTGCCAACCTGATAAATATATAGCTTTTAATCCAGCTCTAGCTTGCTGAACAGCCATATTACCAGTATATGTTCCTAATGTTGCAACATAATCTTCTTTGTGCAGTAATTCCCATAATTTCTTTGAACCATTTTCTGCTAAAGTGTGTTTAATTTTGACAGAACCTTGAAGTTTTTTTACATCATCTAGAGTATAGTCTCTTTTTATAGTCGCCCAGCGATCATGTGCCCATGATGGAACTTCCCACTCATTATTATCACTTGTCTTTGCAGTAACATTATCATTGTTGTGAGGATCATAAGTTGTATTTGTACTGGGAGATAGTCCTTCTAAGATTGTGTCGTCCATTAATTTTATCCACTTATTTAATAGTTAATGTAATAATTTTGTAAACTATTTACTAAATAAAACATAATAAATCCAACATTTTTATTGATATTGCTTGTAAACGTGTTATTTATATTATGTAAATTTTAATTATTTTGTAAATATTTACAAAATTATAGGTGATAGGTGTATGATGAAAAATAATAATAATCAAGATATAAGATTAGGTGCAAGTATTAGAAGATTAAGGAGAGAAAGACAGCTAAGTCAGCAGGCTTTAGCTAATATACTTGGAATTTCTACTCCTTATTTAAATTTGATAGAAAATAATAGACGAAATGTAACTGGAAAAATATTAATTACTTTAGCAAAAGAATTTAATATAGAATTATCTGAGATAGGTAATGAAAATGATTCGGGATTATTATCAGATTTAATGGAAGTTTTTAGCGATACAGTATTTGATGATAACTATTTAAAAAACCATGATATTCAGGATTTGGTATCCAGTCAGCCAGAAATTGCAAGAGCAGTTATCCGTCTTTATGACATCCATAAAACCAGTCAGATTAGGTTAAGGGATATTTCAGATGTAGAAGGAGATCAATATACTGGTGAAGGTATGTCAAATAATATTTCTGCTGAGATAATATCAGATTTAATACAAAAAAAATCTAATTATTTTCCTAGTTTGGAGGAAGCGGCTAATAAAATAATTCTTAAATTGAATAAGCCTAAAAATATAAATTTATTTGTTCCTTTATCTGAATATTTGTCATCCGAACATAATATAAGGGTAGCAACAATTCCTCCTGAAATTAAACATGATACAATTAGATATTATGATCCTGTGGCAAAAACACTTGTAATAAGCGATAGGCTGCCTCAAGCAAGCAGAACATTTTTAGTAGCACAGCAAATGGGACTATTATTAGCTGATGATGAAATAAATGAAATTTTAGATGAGAGTAATATTGAAGATGGAGAAGTTCGAAAACTTGGAAGATTAGCTTTATCTAATTATTTTGCAGGAGCCATAATATTACCGTATGATAACTTTTTTGAACAGGCACAATTTACTAAGTATGATATAGAAGTATTAGAAAATAGATTTCAAGTAAGCTTTGAGCAAGTATGTCATAGACTTACCACACTAAATAAACCTGGTTCAAGAGCAATTCCATTTCATATGATGAGAGTAGATATTGCAGGTAATATTTCAAAACGTTATTCAGCCTCAGGTATATCTATTTCAAGATATAGTGGAGCATGTCCTAGATTAAATATATATTCTGCATTCACAACTCCGGATAGAATAAAAGTTCAAGTATCTGTGATGCCTAATGGAGAGAAATATTTCTGTATAGCTAGAGCTTTTCAAAAACGGAGTGGTGGGTTTGATTCTCCCGAAAGTTTTTACTCAATAGGTTTAGGATGTAGATTAAATGATGCAAGTAAAATGATTTATGGTGAAAGGGTATTATTAGATTCTTCTGAAAATATTGTACCAGTAGGAGTTTCATGTAGAAGTTGTCCAAGAATTGATTGCAGACAAAGGGCATTTCCTCCAAGCAGTAGACAGTTATCTTATAATGAAAACGTTAAAGGTTTATCAGCTTACGTAACACCAAATTAAATATTTACTAAATAAAATTTATTTTTCTTTTTTTATAATCAATAAAGGAAGCAACATTATAAACATTATTATTGAATATATAGTTAAGGCAATATTAAAATTATTATATAAATCATATACTAACCCCATAAAGAAAGGCCCTAATACTCCACCAATTTGTATTATTGAAAAGAATATTCCTCCTGCAATACCTAAATTATTATAGCTTATATTTTTAGATTCTGACATATGATTTAAAATAATTACAATAATTGTTCCTGTAGAGAGCCCAAGAAATAAAAGCCCTATAATGATAATTACTAGACTAGAAGATTGAATAAAAAATAGAGATAACCCTGCATTCATAAATAAAAAAGTAAGTATATTAATACGTGTTGTCTTATTAGCAAATCTAGTAATAGTTAATGCAGAGAATATTCCAACTATTATTGGAATAGTAGCTAATGTACTCGATAAACTTAAATCTAAACCTTTTGTATGTATAATTTTAGGAAGCCAACCAGTAATACTATGAACTAAAAACATACCTCCAGTCCCTAGAATTAAGATATTAATAAACTTTTTTTTTATAATGATTAATTTAAATATAGAAATACTATGTGATATATTTAATACGGTGGACTCTTTTTTATTTAATACTGTTTTATTTTTTGTAATGAAAAGCCATATCAACCCAGCTAAAAATGGCGCTAAACTATATAAAAAATAAACTAATTTCCAATTATTATTAAATAGAGGCATTATTAAAGAATTCATAGTGAATAATGAAAATATTCCACCAAACATTGGTCCAGTAAATAAAATACCCATAGATATAGCCCTACTTTTTTCGTCTTTCCATAAACTTGATACTTTAGGAACACCTACTGATATTAGAGGACCGCCAATTCCAAATAATGCAACTGCTAACCACATATGATAAAAATTATTAGATAGTCCTCTTGATATAAGGGATAAAGTAATTATTAATGCTGCTAAGAAAATTGACACTTTTAATCCATATCTATCTAAAATAAAACCTGCAGGTAATGCAAAAAACATATAGGTAAATTGCCATGCACCAAGAATTAACCCCATCTGTTTATAAGATATATTTAAATCATGTGTAATGTATGGAACTATAGGTGCAATAGAGGAAACAGAATAACCAAAACAAAAGTAGATTAACCAGAGTCCAAATATAATAGACCAGCTTTGGTTTTTATTATTTATATTTTTTGTTAGCATAAAAATTTTTCTATTAATAAAGCAAAAGTTTAATATATACTTTTAAGAGTTATAAGTGGCAAACTGATATTATAAAAAGTAGGTTAATATGTATTATTATTGTGAGAGAACTGCAGCTGATATTTTTTCAGAACCTCTGAATAGCATTACTAACTTTGCTTTCATATTAATTTCTTATTTGATTTTCAAAAAATATAAAAACTATGATTATGGTATAATTTTTTCAGGTTTAATTTTCTGTATTGGTATAGGTAGTTTTCTTTTACATACTATTCCTTCCAAGATTACAGCTCTAGTGGACGTAATGTTTATTTTGTTTTTTATTATATTCTTTTTATATATTCTTTACAGAGAAGTATTAAAATTAACAGTAATGTATGCTTTATTTTTATCTTTGGCTTCGCCTATATTATATTATTACTTAGGAAGCTCATTAAAAGAAAACATATCAGTAGTTGGAGATTCAAGTTTTTATATAGTCATTTTGTTACATTTAAATTTGATATATTTTTACCTTTTAGTTAAAAAAGAAAATTTTAATAATTATATTTTATTTGCTGGTATTATTTTTTTGATATCAATATTTTTTAGAATTATTGACAAAGTTTACTGTGATATAAATTTATATGGGACTCATTTTTTATGGCATATTTTAAATAGTTTGGTTTTATTTTATTTAGTTAAATTTATCATTAGTAATTTAAGCTTCCACCCCAAAAATACCAACCAAGTCCTATGAAGAAGAGTGTATTTCCATATAAACCATGCTCTATCGACACTAATAGTAATGATCTATGTTTATTGTAAGTGTTTGCAAATAATAAACCTCCAATAAAGCTTAAAATGGGAGCTATAAAATTTAAAAATAGTATATGTGTAATAGAGAAAAATAGAGCACTAGAAATAACTAGATTGTTATCACTTTTAAAAATACTTTTATATCTATAAAAGAAAAATTTACAAAATATGAATTCTTGAGGTAGTGCAGAAAAAATTGGATATAAAATCATTATTTTCCATAAAATTTCTGGTCTATTATTTTGAATCATGAAAAATTTATCATTAAAGAAATAGAAAGTTATAAGAAATAATAAAAAGCTAGCAAACGTCCAACGTAATATAATTTTTACAAGTATCTTTATATCTATATTAAATATTTTTTTAAATTCATAAATGATATTTTTATGTTCTAGAACATAAATAATTATACAATAAGAACATACCAAAAGTAGAACAGGAATTATTAAGTTAAATAATTTCATAACTAAAACAATATAAGGAACTATAGAACTAAGTATTATCAGTTCAAAAATTTTATAAATATTATGGTTTAATATAGTGTAAAAAAAATTCATATCATTTTTCTTTTTATTATCTTACAGTATTTTATTATTTAAACTTATTTAACGCTTTTATATATATTTAAAAGGAATATTAAAATGAAAATTGCTCAATTCTCTTCTTTCGGTAAACCAGATGAAGTTATAGATTGTATAGACGTGAATGATTTAGGAGATCCAAATGACAATGAAGTTTTAATAGACGTTTTAGCATGTCCTATAAATCCAGCAGATGTTTTAAATATTGAAGGAAGATATGGAGTTAAAGCTAAACTTCCGGCAAGATTAGGAGCTGAGTGTGTAGGAAAAGTTAAAAAAGTTGGAGCTTCAGTTAAAGGATTTAAAGAGGGTGATATTGTTTTACCTTTAGACAGAGAAAATTGGGTGCAACAAAAAATAGTAGATGAAAAAAATCTTATTTTACTTCCGGATGATATAGATCCTATTCAATTATCTATGTTGAAGGTTAATCCAGCAACGGCATATTTAATGTTAAAAAAATATGTAAAATTGCAACCAGGTGATTGGATAATCCAAGATGCTGCAAATTCAGCTGTTGGACAGTATATAATTAGACTTGCCAAGATAGAAGGCATTAAAACAATTAATATTGTAAGGAGAAAAGAGTTAGCTAATGATCTTAAAGAAATAGGAGCTGATTTTGTCATTCAGGATTCTCCAAATATGGCCTCTGAAGTAAAAGAGTTAACTAATGACAGTGATATAAAATTAGCTATTGATGCTGTAGGAGGTGATATTATTCTTAGAATTGGAGATTGCTTAGCAGAAGAAGCTACAATTTTAAATTATGGTTTATTATCTGGTAAAAATATCGAGATGACATCCTATCAAACTGTATTTAAAAGATTAGTTCTGACAGGTTTTTGGTTAATGCCTTGGTTACAAAAAATGGAAAGGCAAGAAATTTTTGAAATGTATAATCATCTTGCAAGTTTAATAGCATCTCAAAAATTACATGTATCAATAGAAAAAACTTATCCTTTAGACGAAATTAAAAAGGCAGTTAAACATGCAGCAACTTATAATCGTTCAGGGAAAATAATTATAACGCCAAATAGATAATGTATTAATAGCCTTTATCAACCATCATATTAAGTAGGTATGGTTTTTTATATTTAAATGCCTTTTTGAATATACCATCTAAATTTTTTGGGTTGTTAATAGTTTCAGATTGAATACCTAAGGAATTAGCAAGTTTTGAAAAATCTATTTTTGGTTTATTAAAATCCATTCCTACAAAATTTGTATTTTTATGAAAAGCCTCTAGCCTTTCTTTAATTATTCTATAACTTTGATTATTAGCTATGATATAGACTATAGGAAGTTTGTAATGTGCTGCAGACCATAGTGATTGAATTCCATACATAGAACTTCCATCTCCAATAATTGCTATAATAGTTTTACTTGGGTTAGCTAATGCAATACCTATTGCTCCAGATACAGCCCATCCAATACCTCCGCTTGCTAAGCCATAGAAGTCTTTATTATTTTTATAAGGTAAATAATTTAGAAGAGCTCTTGTAGATACAAGTCCTTCCTCCACTACAATATTATTTTTTGTAATATTATTAGCTATATTCATCATCAACCAATTAGGAGTAATAGGTTTTTTTAATTTATCATCCAAAGTTTTAGAAATGAGTTTTTTCTTTTTTACTGTCCAATTGTTATTAGCTATATGCTCTAAATTTTTTTTTGCTTTCACACTTTCTTTTAATGTTAGTGTATTTTTTAAATATTGATTAATATCATGCAAAGTGTTTTTAACATTTCCAATTATGGCTAGTTCTGTGTAATAATTTTTTCCTATTTCCCATTCATTTATACCTATATGAATTATTGGCATTTTTGATGGAAGAGGTTCGGTATCGTTCCAAACGGACATCCTTAAACCATCACATCCTACACAAATGAGAAGATCATAGTTTTCTAATATCTTCTTAGTAGGATTTTGTAATCTTGGAAGTGCGCCCATAAATGTAATATGTTCAGATGGGAAGTGTGAGCCATGGGGAACAGTTTGTTGATATACGGCAGAACCTGAGAGTTCTGCAAACATAGCCACCTCTTTAAAAGCATTGTAACTAGCTACTTCATGACCGACTACAATTATAGGTTTATTAAATTTAGTAATTTTTTTTACTATCAATTCAATTGAGTTATGACTTGGTCTATAAGAATCTATTATCCTAGTAGGGCTACCTAAATCTATTTTTGCTTCAGTGTTAAGAATGTCTCCTGGTAAAGATATAAAGACAGGACCAGTAGGAGGAGAAAGAGCAATTTTAGCAGCCCTTCTCATAATCCTAGGTAAATCTTCTAGTCTAGTGACTTCTGTAGCCCATTTTACTAGTGGTTCAGCCATTCTGACTAATGGTCCGTAAAGCATTGGTTCCATTAAACCATGGCCTTGCTCTTGTTGTCCTGCTGTTATAATTATAGGACTTCCTACGAATTTAGCATTATAAATAGCTCCCATAGCATTTCCTAATCCAGGTGCTACATGAACATTGCAAGCAGATAATTTTCCAGTAGCTCTAGAATAGCCATCTGCCATAGCAACTACTATTGATTCTTGAAGCCCTAATATATATTTTATATCAGGATAATCTTTTAAAGCATGCATAATTGGGAGTTCAGTTGTTCCTGGGTTGCCAAAAAGATGGGTCACTCCTTCACTTTTTAGAATAGATAAGAAGGCAGAACGTCCTGTTATTTTTTTCATTTATATTTCCTTTTAGCTTCTAATTATTATTTATATGATTTATAATTTATGCAATAATTATTTTAATTTTAGGAGCAAAATGTTTATTACAAGAATAATTGGAAAGACTATTATTTCTGCTGCTTTATTGGGTGGAGGATATATCTTATTTAAAAGAATTAAAAAGAAGAAAACTTTACTAGATAAGGATAAATTTAAGAAATAAATTTTAATTAAAGAATAGGAACATAATCAATTTTTTCATTAAAATATAAATTACCTGTATTTATTTCTGCTTGGTTGTTCATGATTGCTTCATGGACTGTCTTTATAAAATTTATTTTTCCTATTATCTATGCATTTCATTATGGCGAAAGTTTTTCTATATTTATAATGTGGGATTTTTGGTGGGTAGCCCATATATGGTTAGGCTGGAGCTTGTTAAATATATCAAACAAAACTTATTATTTAGGTTTATTAATATGTTTTTCAGAACTAATAATTATTTTATATAAACTATATAATTTTTTTGAATCACCTAATTGGACTATATGGGATACTAATTGGATGATAAATAAAATTTTAGTTTTAATATTGTTTCTATTTATTTCTTTAATTCTTTTTAAGAATAAATATTATATATTAGAACTAAATAAGAAATAATATTTAGGTACATATTATGCTATTAAATCGCAGATCCTTTCTTTTAAGTTCGCTATTATCAAGTAATTTTAAAATTGCTAATGCAGACAGAAATACCATAAAACCAGAATTAGTAAGATTAGGCAATACAGACTTAATTGTTCCAAATATTGGATATGGCTCATCTAGTACAGCTGATGAAAATATTGTTAAGCATGCTTTCAATAATGGAATAAGATATTTTGATACCGCAGAATCTTATGTAGGTGGAGATTCTGAGAGTTCTATTGGTAATGCTTTAAAAGACGTTAGACATGAAATAGTTATAGGCACCAAAACAAAAGCACGCACATATAATAACCAAATGGATTATATGAACTCTCTTGAAGATTCTTTAAAAAGACTAAGAACCGATTATATAGATATATATTATAACCATGCAGTAAACTCTATTTCTAGATTAGAAAATACTGATTGGTGGGAGTTTATAGATAAAGCTAAATCTCAAGGTAAAGTCAGATATAGTGGGGTTTCAGGACATGGTAGTAATTTAGCAGATTGTATAGAATATTGTATAGATAGAAATTTAGTTGATGTAATATTATCTGCTTTTAGTTTTGCTCAAGACCCAAAGTTCTTTGAAAAATTAAGACATACTTTTCATTTTGTTGCAATTAATCCAAGATTACCAGAAGTTTTACTAAAAGCTAAAAATAAAGGTATTGGAATAATTGCTATGAAAACTTTAGCTGGAGCAAGACTTAATGATATGCGACCTTATGAAAATGAAGATTTTACATACGCTCAAGCTGCTATTAAGTGGGCACTTAATACTGATTATGCTGATGCAGCAATTATTTCTATGACTTCAAATTCACTTATTGATGAATTAACAAGTATATCAAATAATAAATTTGTAGATAATAAATCTTTTTCTTTATTGAAGCATTATTATAAATTAAATCATAAAAGTATATGTCCGCCAGGATGTGGAGCATGCAAAAATTCTTGTCCAAATGATGTTCAAATATCTGATGTTATGAGGTCTAAGATGTATGCTCTAGATTATAAAGACCCTACTAAAGCATTAATATCATACGCAGCAATAGAAAAGAATGCCTCTGCTTGCTTATCATGTTCAGGAAAGCCATGTTTAAGCAGTTGTGATTATAATTTAGATATTAAAAAATTAAATACTTCATCACACAAACTATTATCATAATTTACTGTAATATATTTGTAATAATAAATGGTTGATTTCTATTTAGATTCATGTTTCTAATTAATTTTTATTGCTAATAGGGAAAGTTTCAATTCATGATAATTAATAATTTATTTTTAAAAGAATGGGTGGAAGAAATTGAAAAGCTTTGCACGCCTAAAAATGTTTATTTATGTGATGGTTCTCAAGCAGAATATGATAAACTTTGTGAAGAGATGGTTGAAGCTGGAACCTTTATTAGGCTAAACAGTGAAAAAAGACCTAATAGTTTTTTAGCACGTTCTCACCCAAGTGACGTAGCAAGAGTTGAAGATAGAACATTTATTTGTACTTCTCAGGAACAAGATGTAGGCCCCACCAATAATTGGTCAGACATCGGATCAATGAAAAATAAATTAGATAATTTATTTAAAGGTTGTATGGCTGGAAGAACTATGTATGTCATTCCATTTTCAATGGGTCCTTTAAATTCTCCAATTTCTCATATTGGAATTCAAATTTCAGACAGTCCTTATGTAGTTGTAAATCAAAGAATAATGACAAGAATGGGAAAAGAAGTTTTAGATATATTAGGAGAAAAGAATAATTTTATTAAATGTATGCACTCAGTGGGTATGCCACTTGAAGTTAATCAGCCGGATATAAGTTGGCCATGCGCTCCAAACCCTGAAGATAAGTATATAGTTCATTTTCCTGAAGATAGATCGATATGGTCTTATGGTTCAGGTTATGGAGGTAATGCGCTTTTAGGTAAAAAATGTTTTGCTTTAAGAATTGCATCTAAAATGGCAAATGAAGAAGGTTGGTTAGCTGAACACATGCTTATACTAGGTTTAGAGAGTCCTCAAGGTGAAACTACATATGTAGGAGCAGCATTTCCTAGTGCTTGTGGAAAAACAAATTTAGCTATGATGATGCCCCCTGAAGGTTTTGAAGGTTGGAAGGTTAAAACAGTTGGAGATGATATTGCATGGATAAAACCTAACCAAGATGGAAAATTTAGGGCTATTAATCCTGAAGCAGGTTTTTTTGGAGTAGCTCCAGGTACATCATATAGTACTAATCCTAATGCTATGGAGATGCTAAAAAATAATTGTATATTTACAAATGTTGCCTTAACTGATGATGGAGATGTTTGGTGGGAAGGAATGGACGGTGATCCTCCTATTCACGCAATAGATTGGCAAGGAAATGATTGGTCTCCCGATAGTGATGTTAAAGCAGCTCATCCTAATGCACGTTTTACTGTTCCATCTTCACAATGTCCTTCACTAGATAAGGATTGGGAAAACCCTGCTGGGGTAACAATTGAAGCTTTTATATTTGGTGGACGTTTATCAAAAACTTTTCCTTTAGTATATGAATCCTTTAATTGGGATCACGGAATTTTTATGGCTTCTACAATGGGTTCTGAGGCTACAGCTGCTGCTATTAACCAAGCTTCAATAAGAAGAGATCCTTTTGCAATGCTTCCTTTTTGTGGGTATAACATGGCTAAACATTGGAGACATTGGCTGGATCTAGGTCATAAGTATACTGAAAATTCTCCAAAAATATTTAGAGTAAATTGGTTCAGAAAAGATAGTAATGGTAATTTTATATGGCCTGGCTTTGGTGAAAATATGAGAGTATTAAAATGGATTGTAGATAGGGTTAAAGGAAAAGTATCTGCAAAAAGTAATAGTTTTGGTTTAGT
Source organism: Alphaproteobacteria bacterium (assembly GCA_029247025.1). GTDB lineage: Bacteria > Pseudomonadota > Alphaproteobacteria > TMED109 > TMED109 > TMED109. The sequence continues at coordinate 18,384 of JAQWLZ010000069.1, forward strand.
TCCTTATTTTGATGATATTATATGGAGCGGTCTAGAATTTGACAGCGAAAAGTTTTCATCTTTAATTGAGGTTCCAAAAAATGAAGGACTTAAAGAAATTGACGAAGTAAAGGAGCATTTTGATAGATTTGGTGAATTCATGCCTAATGAATTAGAATCACAAAGAATAGAATTAGAACAAAGATTACATAAAGAAGGTTAAATTTATAATTTTTAACTGCTTTGTAAGTTTTAATCTATTGGGAATGTTATTTTATCGTTTAAATACAGATATATAAGATTACTTAATAATAACCTTAATTTTTTTAGCTGCCTCTTTAGCTTCATCAAGTGATGGAGATAAAACAACTGCCATCCTTCTATGTTTTCTGGTGGTTAGCTTTCCAAATATTCTAATATCTATATTTTCATTCATTAGAGCTTCTTCTATTCCTTCATAGGAATGAACATTACCCTCTGCCTCTGCAAGTATAACGTGACTTGCTCCCTCAGAAAAATTATCATCAATCATATTTTGTGTAATTGGTAGTTCTAAAAAAGCTCTAACATGCAAATCAAATTCACTTAATCTCTGTGTTTTCATTGTAACCATGCCAGTATCATGAGGGCGAGGACTTAATTCACTAAAAATAACATTATTATCTTTAATAAAAAACTCTACTCCAAAAATCCCCTTTCCTCCCAATTCATTTGTAATTTTTTTTGCTATCTTTTGTGCCTGTATAATTGCATCTTTATCCATCTCCTGAGGTTGCCAACTGTATTGATAATCTCCTCTTTCTTGATAATGTCCTATAGGCGGACAAAATACGGTGGGACCATTTTTTTGTTTTACAGTTAAAAGTGTAATTTCATAATCAAAACTTATAAATTCTTCAATAATTACTCTTGCTCTATCTCCTCTAGCGCCTTCTATAGCATAATTCCAGGCTTCTTCTATTTCTGAAGCTGAATTAACAGTACTTTGTCCTTTACCTGAACTACTCATTACTGGTTTAACAACACAGGGGATTCCAATTTCTTCAATTGCCTTTGTAAAATCAGTAATATTTTCTGCATATTGATATTTAGCTGTGGGTAATCCAATTGATTTTGCAAGATCTCGGATTCTATCTCTATTCATAGTAAGGTTCGCAGCTCTCGCAGTAGGAATAACTGTTTGTCCTTCTTCCTCTACTTCTAATAGAACTTCTGTACGAATTGCTTCTATTTCTGGAACTATTAAGTCTGGTTTGTGCTTGTTTATACAGTTTTTTAATTCTTGATGGTCAAGCATATTGATGACTTCATATTTATCTGCAACTTGCATGCCAGGAGCATTATCATATCTATCGACAGCAATTACCTCACATCCCAGTCTTTGAGCACTTATAATAACTTCTTTTCCAAGTTCTCCAGACCCTAACAACATAATTTTTTTCATATTTCATTTACCACGTAGTTATAAAATAATATTTTTTATGATTATCTTATTTGATATAAACATAGTTAAAATATATTATAATAAAATATATTATGCTATAATGTTTTTTTTATTTTTGAATTTTTTAGGAAGGTTATTATGGTTTTAAATCGAAGAAATTTTATTAAATATTCTATCATTTCATCGTTAGTTACTTATACAGGAGGGGGTATTTCAAGTGCATATGCCTCAGATACTAATATATCATTAAGTAGTTTAAATGTAGGTTTAGAAAGCGATATTCTTCTTATAATAGATGTACAAAATGACTTTTGTCCTGGAGGAAGCTTGGGAGTAAAGGATGGAGATAAGATTATAAAAAATATTAATATCATCCAAGAAAGTTTTAATAATGTTGCTTTAACTCAGGATTGGCATCCTAAAAATCATAGTTCTTTTGTAACTGAATATACTAATAAAGAAGTTTTTTCTTCAATAGATATGCCTTATGGAAAGCAAACTTTATGGCCAGCTCATTGTATACAAGGAACAAATGGTGCTGACTTTCATAAGGACTTAAATACTATAAAAGCAAATACAATTATTAGAAAAGGTTTTAGAAAAGATATAGATTCCTATTCTGCTTTCTGGGAAAATGATAGGGTTACGCCTACAGGATTAGAAGGTACATTAAAGACTATGGGAGTAAAAAGAGTTTTTGTATGTGGACTTGCATTAGATTTCTGTGTAGCCTATAGCGCTATTGATTCGGCAATTGCTGGTTTTGATACGTATGTTATTATGAATGCAACAAAGCCAGTAGATCTGCCAGGATCTGTCGAGGCTACATTTAAAGCTTTTAATGAATATAATATAAATAAAGTTGAGCTATAATGACTTACAAACTAGAAAACTTTTTTGCAAAAGACTTACCTGATGCAACTGGAGCTTATAGTGGTTTTCCTGAGTATAATTTTGTTGGAGGACATAACTCTGAGATAAATATACCTATAAAGAAATTAGTTAAGTCAGCAGAAAGTGTGCTTTTAAAAGAAGGAAAAAATTTAGCACTGTATGGGCATAATAGTGGTCCACAAGGTAATTTAGCGTTAAGAGAATTTTTAGTTTCTTATTTAGATGAACATACTGGAATGAAAATTGATAGTGGTAATATTTTACTTACTTCTGGTTCTCTTCAAGCACTTGATTTAGTAAATAAACTACTTCTGAAAAAAGACGATACTGTTTTAGTAGAAGAAGCTACCTATGGAGGAGCAATTTCAAGAATAGAAAGTTTGGGAGTAAAACATTTAGGTATTAAACTTGATAATGAAGGTATTTGTCCTCAACATTTAATACAAATATTAGAAATGTTAAAGGCAAAAGATATTTCTCCAAAATATTTATACACAATCCCAACAGTGCAAAATCCAACTGCTACAGTTATGCCTGAAAAAAGAAGAAGAGAGATTCTTGAAATAGCAAAAAAATATAACTTTCTTATTTTTGAAGATGATTGCTATGCTGATTTAACATGGGATAGAAAAAGGCCTAAATCTATATATTCTTTATGTGATGAAGATAGAGTTATTTATTGTGGCTCATTTTCTAAGTCTATAGCACCTGCTTTAAGGGTAGGTTATATAATTGCTTCTTGGAAAGCTATAAGTAAAATATTAGCGTATAAAAATGATGGAGGATCAGGTGCAATTGAACAGATGATTCTAGCAGATTTTTGTAAAAATAATTATAAAAAACATGCGGATGAACTTGTCATAGAGTTAGAAAGAAAATGTGATTTAATGATGCAATGTCTGGATATGGAGTTTGGTTCTATTGCAGAATTTACTAAACCTAAAGGTGGAATTTTTATCTGGATTACTTTTCCAGCTTCTATAAATACTAATCGATTATTTAAAGTTGCATCTGAAAAAGGGGTAGCACTTAATCCTGGCTCAGAGTGGGTTAGTAAATCAGAAGAAGGTATAAATAAAATCAGATTATGTTTTGCTAATCCAAAAGATGAAACTATTAAAGACGGCATAAGCCATTTAGCTCAAATTTGCTATGATGAATTTGGTATACCAATTACGGGAGCTAATGTAAAAAGATAACTAATTACTGTGCTCTTTAACTTTTAAGAATTTAATTGTTGGCCATTCTTCTATTGCATGATCTAAATGCCAATTATTTCTTGCTAAAAAAACAGGGTTTCCTTTGTGATCGTCACAAGTAGCATCGGTATGTTTCTTCAGAAAATTATTTAGGGCATTATTATCATCACAACTAATCCATCTAGCCGTAACTAAATTGATGTTTTCAAATATAACAGGTACTTCATATTCTGTTCTTATTCTATCTGCTAGAACTTCAAATTGTAATTGTCCAATTACTCCGACAATCCAATCACCACCTAGGTGCCTTTTAAAAGTGGATACTGCTCCTTCTTCTGCAAGTTGTTGAAGAGCTTTTCCTAAATGTTTAGTAAGCAAAGGGTCTTCAGGTCTCACTTTTTGGAGAAACTCCGGAGCAAAGCTAGGTAATCCAGTAAAATTTAAACTTTCTCCTTCTGTTATAGTATCTCCAATATGTAAATTACCATGGTTAGGAAGACCTATTATGTCGCCAGCAAATGCTTCTTCTGCTAGCTCTCTATCTTGTGCTAAAAAGAGTATAGCATTATGGAGAGTTATACTTTTTTCTGTTCTAATTTGTTTAAGTTTCATACCTCTTTTAAAGTGCCCAGAACATAAACGCATAAAAGCAATTCTATCTCTATGCTTAGGATCCATATTAGCTTGAATTTTAAATATAAAACCAGATACTTTATTTTCTTCTGGTACTACACCTCTTTCAATAGAAGGTTGTATTCGAGGCGAAGGAGTTATATCAGCAAGGCCATTTAATAATTCTTGAACTCCAAAAGTATTTATAGCACTTCCAAAATAAATAGGAGTTAAATTTCCATCTAAGTAGGCCTGTTTATCAAAAGGTTTACATAATCCTTTCACCATTTCTATTTGTTCACGAAGTTCGTTTAGTGCTCCTAAAGGAATTCTCTTTTCTAATTCTGGGTCTTCTAAACCTTTTAAAGTATCTATAATCTCAGGCTTTTTATTTTTATCTGATTTATTAATTAAAATGAGTTGATCTTTAATAAGGTCATAGCATCCTAAAAACCTATTACCCATTCCTATTGGCCAACTAACGGGACAAACATCAATTTGTAATGTTTGTTCAATTTCATCTATTAAATCAAATGGATCTTTTGACTCTCTATCCATTTTATTTATAAATGTTGCAATTGGCATGTCTCTTAATCGACAAACTTCAAATAATTTTTTTGTTTGTGTTTCAATTCCTTGAGCACCGTCTAAAACCATTACTGCTGAATCAACAGCTGTTAAAACTCTATACGTATCTTCAGAAAAATCTTGGTGACCAGGAGTATCGAGTAAATTAAATATTTTTTCTTTATAAGAAAAAGTCATAACGGAAGATGAAACAGAAATACCTCTTTCTCTTTCAACTTTCATCCAATCAGAGGTAGCTCTTCTTTGATTACCTCTTGCTTTTACTGCTCCAGCAAGTTGAATAGCACCTCCAAAAAGTAATAATTTTTCTGTTAGTGTAGTTTTGCCTGCATCTGGATGAGCAATTATAGCAAAGGTTCTTCTTTTATTTATATTTTCTGTTAACTGACTCATTAGCAATATTTCTTATAATAATATTGTTACGTCAAGTTAAATTAATTACTATATTAAATAATAATTTAATTTAACAGGGTGATATATGGTCTTAGAAAGATGGCATAATTTTGTTAAAACAAAAGATGCAAGTATTCTCGATAGTTTAATATCAGAAGATGCAGTTTTTTATTCACCAGTAGTGCACACTCCTCAAAGAGGAAATAAAATAACTAAAATTTATTTAAAAGCAGCAGCAGAAGTACTATTTAGTAATTCTTTTAAATATATAAATGAAATCCACAAAGATAATCATGCAATATGCGAATTTGAGTGTAAACTTGATGATATATATATTAATGGTATTGATATTATTTCATGGGATAATAATAAAATAATTACTTTTAAAGTAATGGTAAGACCTTTAAAAGGCATTTTATTATTAAAAGATAAAATGGCATCTATTTTAGTAAATAAATAATTTAAGTTTTATAAAAATTATTTAAAGCAGTTGATGTTTCTTCTACTAATAATTCTATTAGTTCTTTAGAAGTAATATTCCTATTCATAGGAGCTGATTGGCCTGCCCAGAGTGATAGAAAATCATCATCTCCATGATCTGCAGCAATATTAGCTAAAGGTTTAATAATTGAACCTACCGTTGGAAAGTCTGGAATTATATCATTTTTATTTTCCATATCTTTTATTAGCCTATTTACTATTCCCCTAGCTGGCCTGCCTGTGAATGCAGATGTTATTCTTGTTTCTCTACTAGATGAATCACTTAAAGCTTTTTGCCACAGTGGATGAACTGAGGCTTCGGGACAAGATAAAAATGCGGTACCAAGTTGAACTCCTTCTGCACCTAACATCATTGCTGCCGCTATTCCTTTACCATTAGCTATTCCTCCTGCAGCAATGATAGGAAGTGATGTTGCATCTACAATTTGAGGTAATAAGGAAAATAATCCTATTTCTCCTTCTTTATAAGTTGATGCAAAAGTTCCTCTATGTCCTCCTGCTTCATAGCCTTGAGCAATAATTGCATCAGCTCCAGAACTTTCTAATATCTTTGCCTCCTCTACAGTAGTTGCAGAACTAATAATATATATATTTTGATTTTTAATAGATTTAATATAATTTTCATCAGGTAAACCAAAATGAAAACTAACAACCTTAGGGTTCATTTTTAATAATAGATCAAGGTGTTCTTTATTAAAAGTCTCGGTTGTATTTACTAATTTTGGTATTTCAGTAATATTATATTCTTCAAAATATTTTTTAACTTCATCCATATATTTTTTAGCTTTGATATCATTTTTATTAGGCTCTTTATGTGTCATAAAATTTAGGTTTATACTATGATTAGTTTTGGCTAATATTTTATGATAATCAGGTAATATATTTTCGATTTTATGATAACCTAATCCAAGTGAACCTAATGCACCAGCATTAGAAACTGCTGCTGCAAGTTCTATACTTGCTGCACTGGCCATAGGCGCTTGAATAATAGGATATTTAATATTTAGAGCTTTTGTGAAATTATTTTCAAACCATACCATTTAATTTCCAGTAAATTGGGGTTTTCTTTTTTCTACAAATGCCCTTATTCCTTCTTTATGATCATTAGATTTAGAAATTCTAATTAGTTCAACAGCCTCTTGATTTAATGATTCTTCTAGATTTAGATGGTAAGAGCTTTGAATATTATTTTTCATAACCTTAAGAGCCATTGGTGAGAAGTTACTCAAAATATTGGCATATTCTAGACAATACTTTAATAATTTATCACTTTCTATTACTTTATCGAATAATCCAATATTAAAGGCTTCTTTAGATAATACTCTGCAATTACTCAGCATCATATCTTTGGACTTAGAAACTCCTACTAATCTTGGTAATAGCCATGACATACCATAATCACCAGTTAAAGCTATTTTTCCATAACCTGCTATAGCAAAAGCATTTTCACTAGCATATCTAAAATCGCACGCTAGTGCTATTGATAGTCCTGCTCCTGCAGCCGCACCTGGGAGAGCTGCAATTGTAGGCTTGCTAAAATTATAAAGGCTATGTGTTAATGTCATTTGTTTTTTTTGTAAATTTTTAATAACATGTTCCTCAGATTCCTCTTCGCTCCAACCACCTTTTTTGGATTTTGATGTATTCATAGATTTTACATCTCCCCCAGCACAAAAAGCATCTCCTGCGCCAGTAATTATAAGAACATTTACTCTATCATCTATATTAAAGTTTGAAATTTGTTTTCTTAATGCAGGAGTTAGTTCATCGGATAAGGCATTTTTTGCCTCTGGTCTATTTAAGGTTATAATTCCTACATTTCCATGTATATGAGATAATAATTGTCTAGTTCCAGTATCTAATTCTATAATATTTTTCATAATAATTCCGTATCTATTTTAAATATGGATGGATATGATCATTCTTTCTCATAAATTATGCAAGAATAAATTTAAATTATATTTATTTATGATATAATTATTTTTACTTATAAAATTTTTATAAAATAGGAGTGATGAATGTTTGATAATGTACAAATAAATATTCCTGGTGGATTAGATTTTGACGTTCCAAAAATGATTAAAGTAAAGCAAAATTTTGAAGATCATAAAATAGAGGATGTAGCTTTAGCAGTAAAAAATGAAATTTTAAAACCTGAAATAACTCAAACTATCAAAGCAGGCGCTTCAATAGCAATAGGAGTTGGAAGTAGAGGGGTAGCTAATATAGATATTGCTGTGAAGTCATTAGTCTCTTCACTTAAGCAATTAGGCGCAGTTCCATTTATTTTTCCTGCAATGGGAAGCCATGGCGGAGGGACAGTAGAAAATCAAACAGCACTTTTAGCGGGTTATGGCGTAACGGAAGATAAAGTTGGAGCAGAGATAAGAGCAACAATGGAAACTGTTGTACCTGTTGTTTTAGATGATGGTACAAAAGTACATATGGATAAATTTGCATATGAAGCTGATGGGGTTATTTTAATTAATAGAGTTAAACCGCATACAAATTTTAGAGGAGCAATAGAAAGCGGAATAGTCAAAATGATGACTATTGGTATGGGAAAAATTAACGGAGCTAGTGAACTTCATGGTTCATACCCTATGAGTAATTTTGGTACAGCTTTACCCAATGCTGCTAATCATTTACTTGAAAAAATTAATTTTTTATTTGGAGTTGGTCTAGTAGAAGATGCTTATGATCATACAGCAATTGTTGAAGCTATTCCATCTGATCAATTATTTGATAAAGAAGCTAATTTGCAGTCTATGGCTAAAAAATTAATGGGCAAGATATGCTTTGATCAAATTGATGTATTAGTGATTGATGAAATTGGAAAAGAAATTAGTGGGGGAGGCTGTGACCCAAATATTACTGGTAATAAAAATGAGCCAGGTTTTGAAAACCCTAATGTATCTAAAATAGTTTTATTAGATCTGACCGATAAAACAAAAGGTAATGCAACGGGATTTGCTGCTGCAGATGTTATAACTAAAAAATTATTTGATAAAATTGATTTTCCTACTACCTATGCAAATGTTGTTGCAAGTTCTAAATTAGAAGGAGGAAAAATTCCTATTCCGATGAAAGATGGAGATGAAGCAGTTAGGTTGGCACTTAAAACGTTAAATGGTATAGACCCAATTAATGCTCGTGTAGTTCGAATTAAAAACACCTTAAAGCTGGCAGAGATATATGTTTCCGAATCAATGCTAAATGAGGTTAATAGTAATTCTATGTTAGAAGCTATAACTTCTCCAGTAGAGATGTCTTTTAATTCTTCACAGTTTTAATCATAAAAATAGAAATGAGTAGAGAACAATTTAACTTTCATTATTCTTTTAGAATAAGATATTCAGAAGTAGATGCTCAGGGTATAGTATTTAATGCTCACTACTTAACTTTTTTTGATACAGCAATGACAGAGTATTTGCGACATATTAATTATGATTATGTAAAAGAAGTAAAGGATAGAAACGAAGATTTTCACACTGTAAAAACTTTGGTAGAATATAAATCTCCAATTTATTTTGATCAAATTATTGATGTTTGTTTGAGAGTTAAAAAAATAGGTAATTCGAGTTTAACATTTTACATAGAGATTCATCCGAAAGACGAAGATAATTGTTTAGCAACTGGTGAAGTAATCTGGGTTAATTCTGACCAGAAAAGCCATAAGTCATGTCCATTATCAGAAACAATAAAAGATAAAATTAATTTACTAGAAAAAATTTATTAAGCTTTAAATCTTTTTATAGTCTCTCTTGCAATAATTAGCTGCTGTATTTGACTAGTTCCTTCATATATTCTAAACAATCTAGCATCACGATATAATCTTTCCACTGCATATTCTGACATATAACCAGCCCCTCCATGAATTTGGACAGCACGGTCTGCTATTTTTCCTAATATTTCTGAACAAAATAATTTTGCACATGAAGACTCTAAAGTTACATTTTGTCCTTTATCTCTCATTTTTGCTGTATGAAGTATTAATCCTTTTGCTGCTAAAATTTCAGACTTACTATCTGCAATCATTGCTTGTATTAATTGAAAATTTGAAATTTCTTCACCGAATTGTTTCCTAGTAGTAGCAAATTTAAGTGCTTCTTTTAATAATCTTTCAGATAAACCTACACATATACCAGAGATATGTAACCTACCCTTATCAAGAACCTTCATAGCTGTAGTAAAGCCTATACCTTCTTTATCTCCTAATAGAGCATCCTCATTTACGATACAATTATCAAATATTATATCAGCGGTTAAAGCTCCACTTTGTCCCATTTTTTTGTCAGGTTTACCAATGGTAATTCCTGGTAAGGATGAATCTACTAAAAAACAGGAAATGGATGATGAAGACTTCTCTTTTTTAGTTCTCGCCATAACCGAAAAGACTCCTGCAATAGGAGCATTAGTAATATATCTTTTAGTGCCATTAATTATATATTTATTACCATTTTTTTTAGCTGTGGTCTTAATTGACATTGCATCAGAACCAGAGTCAGGTTCTGTAAGAGCAAATGAGCCTATTATTTCACCTGTAGAAAATTTTGGAAGATATTTATTTTTTTGTTCATCTGTTCCTGACATAACAATTGTTTGTGAACCTATGCCTATATTCGTTCCAGCCATAGATCTAAAAGCAGGAGAAGCTCTACCTAATTCAAATGTTAATTCAACTTCTTGTTCCATAGAGAGATTGGAACCTCCATATTCAGTCGGAATAGATATTCCAAATAACCCAATATTTTTCATTTCTTCTACTATATCATTAGGTATATTATTAGTGTCGGCTACCTCGTCTTCTCGCGGTATAAGTTTATTATCAACAAACCTTTTAATGGTATCTAGAAATATAGAAAATGAATTATTATCAAGTGCCATTAATATCTCCTCTGCTAAATAGAATCTATGAAATTAAAAACTTCATTATGCGAAGTAAATTTTATTCTTGGAGAACTTTTATTAGCTCGTTTTACTTCTTCTTGGTCAATTTTAAACCATTGTTCTTTAGAAATATATTTTTTATTCTTTAAGTTTAATAACTTTTTTAAACCTTCTCTCCCAGAACTATTCTTACTTTTAACATTATTTTCTATATGTTCTGCAACTCTAGCTCCGTCATGTTTATTAGTTCCAATAACTCCACTTGGCCCTCTAGAAACCCATCCAGCTGCATATAATCTATTTTCTATAATATTATTTTTATGAACTATCATACCTAATTCATCAGATTTTAATCCTACTATTTCATCACCTTGGTATCCGATTGCACTGATTACTAAACCAGCATTAATAGTTATATAGTCTTCGTTAGAAGGAAGATTTTTTTTAAACTTTAAGCCAGTTATTTTATTTTGTCCTATAAATTCAATAGGACTTAGATGAAATTTAAATTCTACAGTTTTAGATTTATTTGAATTTTTAGGCTTGGCTTCATCAAATGATGTTAATATTCTATATTGCTTTGCCAAATCATTACCTAGTAATTTTGTATCAATATTATTTTTAGTGCCAGGTGATAATATAGTATCGCAATCTAATAATTCTCCCATTTCTCTAATCTCTACCGTAGTAAATTTTGCATCTAATGGACCACGTCTTCCAATTATGTATATATTTTTTATTGAAGAATTTTTTAGTGTATCTATTGCATACTGAGTAATGTCTGTGCTTTCTAATTCTTTAATAGTCTTAACTAGTATTCTAGCGCAATCAATAGCAACATTTCCATTACCTATGATTATAGCTGTATCTGTATTTAGGTTAGGGTTTAAGTTTTTATATTCAGGGTGCCCATTATACCAGTTTACAAATTGTGTAGCACCAAAGTATCCAGTTTTGTTATTTTCATTTATATTTAATACTCTATCTTTTGCCATACCAGTAGCTATGACTACTGAATCATAAATTTCTAGAATTTCATTAATAGATAGAGAATCATTTATTTCAACCCCTCCAAAAAATTCTACATTTGGATTATTTAAAACCCTTTCAAATACTCTAGAGACATTTTTAGTGCTTTGATGGTCAGGAGCCACTCCAAACCTTATTAATCCATAAGGACAAAATAATTTCTCAATTATATCTATTTCACAATTTATATTTTTCTTAATAAGTGACTGAGCAGTGTAAAATGCTGAAGGACCAGAACCAATTATTGCAATTTTTAAATTCATATCATACTCTTAATTTTTATATAGATTATATTCAAGGTAAATAATTAAAAAAGTTATTTTTAATTATTATTTTTACGGTAAAGGTTAGTTATTATGCATGGATTAATATCAGATAGACCACTATTAATTTCTTCTTTATTAGAGCACGCAGCGAGGTATCATGGAAATACAGAAATTATTAGTGTAGACAGTCAAGATAAAACCATAAGATCAAACTATGAAAATGTTAATATAAGATCAAAAAAACTTGCGCAGGCTTTAATTAAACTAGGTGCAAAAAAAGGTGATACTATAGCTACAATGGCTTGGAGTAATCTGAGACATTATGAATTATATTTTGGAGTATCAGGAATAGGTTCTATTTGTCACACTATAAATCCTAGATTATTTCCTGAACAATTAGTTTTCATCATAAATGATGCTAAAGATAAGTTTTTATTTATTGATATAGATTTTATACCATTAATTGAAAAACTAATGGATAAAATAACAAAAATAGAAAAAATTATTGTTTTATGTGACAAAATAGATATGCCAAATTCTTCTATTATTAAAAACTTAATAAGCTACGAAGACTTAATAAATGGTGAAAATGGTGATTTTGATTGGCCATTGTTTGATGAAAAAACTGCCTCTTCATTATGCTATACGTCTGGAACTACAGGTAACCCAAAAGGTGTTTTATATGCTCACAGATCAACTGTTATTCATGCATTTGCTGCTGCTGCTCCTGATGCTATGAATTTATCGGCTAGAGATGTAATAATGCCAATTGCTCCAATGTTTCATGCTAATGCATGGGCTATTCCTTATGTGACTACTATGGTAGGTGCAAAATTAGTTTTACCTGGAAGAAATTTGGATGGAGAAAGTGTTCAAAACCTAATTGAAAATGAGCAAGTTACTTTTACAGCTGCAGTTCCTACTATATGGTTAATGCTTTTTGAATATTTAGAGCAATCTGGTAAAAAATTAGATTCATTAAAAAGTTGTGTTGTAGGTGGATCAGCTTGTCCAAGATTTATGATGGAGAAATTTTATGAAAAATATGGCGTAGAAGTTTTACATTGTTGGGGAATGACTGAAACTTCACCTATAGGAACTATAAATAGACCCTTAGCCAAGCACTACGGACAGAGCTTTTCAGAAAGATTAGATGTAGCTGTAAAACAAGGAAGGCCAGTATACGGTGTAGAAATAAAAATAACGGATGAGAATGATATTACACTTCCAAATAACGGTAAAGATTTTGGTAATCTTTGGATTAGAGGGCCATGGATATGTTCTGGATATCTCAATATAGAAAAAAGTGAAACTCATGGCGAAGATGACTGGTTTATGACTGGTGATGTAGCCACTATTGATGAAGATGGGTTCATGCAAATAACTGATAGAACAAAAGATGTAATAAAATCTGGAGGAGAATGGATAAGTTCTATTGAAATAGAAAATTTTGCTGTTGGACATCCCTCAGTTATGGAAGCAGGCGTAATTGGAGTTTTTCATCCAAAATGGGACGAGAGACCTTTACTAATAATTGTTAAGAATGAAAATGCTAAAGTATCTAAAGAAGAAATATTAGATTTTTTAAAAGATAAAATAGTTTCTTGGTGGATGCCTGATGATGTAGTTTTTGTTGAATCTTTACCTCATACTGCAACAGGAAAAATTCAAAAATTAGCTTTAAGGGAACAATTTAAAGATTATAAATTTTAGATTTATGATTTAATAACATTAACATATTTCAACAGTCGCTGGGAGGATTGTAGGTGAAATTAATCATAAATGTTTTTGTTTATATTCTATTAATTATACATTCTTTATCATTTGCAAATAATGAACTTATTACATTAGATGAGTTGCAATCATTAGATTCTAATATAGAAAAATTAGAAAAGTTAGAAAATAATAATATTTATAAAGTATATTCTTTAAATGAAATAAAGGGCTATGCTTTTTTAACATCAAGTTTCTCTGACGCTTTAGGTTTTTCTTCAGCAGAATTTAGTATTTTAATCTATATATCTACTAAAGGTATAATTTTATCAGCCAAGTTACTTTCGCATTCAGAGCCATTATTTTTATACGACAAAGGGGAGGTAAGATATGAAGGTAAAGGTATTGATGAAAGTATTTTATACAAGTTTATTTTGCAGTATAATAATAGGAATATTTCAAAATTAACTATTAATTCAAAAAACAAAGACTCTAGTATTGATGGAGTTTCTTCTGCAACTATAACATCTATATTAATGCATCAATCTATAATAGTATCTACTAATAAGGTGCTCAATATTATAGGTGTTAATAATAATCAAAAAGCTACTTTAGATCATAATAATTTTATTCCTTTAAAATGGACTGAATTGTTATCTGATGGTTCCATCTCAAATAATAAAATTTATTATTCTTCTCAAAAAAATAGTTTGAGCCAAAATTCAAACAATCAATTATTATTAGATGTTTATTTTTCTTATGCTAATCCTATTGGTATAGGCCAAAATATATTTGGTAAAACTGAATATTTAAAAAAATTCTTAAGAAGTGGGCAAGATATAAATGATAGAGGATTCTTTTTGGCAACGAACGGTTTTTTTTCATTATTAGCTCCAAGAAAATGTTTAAAATATCAAACATCTATTAATATCAAAAATTGTGAGAATAAAGGTTTAGCCAAGACTTATTTTGATAGATTTTATTTACAGCAAGGCAAAAATAAATTTAATTTTAGGACTAGTGATAGAAAGAATTTTATGTTTACTAGAAATATAGAAGATTCTACACCTAGGTTTTTTAATGAAATTTCTTTACTATTTATTGATAATCCAGATAAATTTGATCCAGCTAAAAAAAGCACATTAGTATTAAATTTTAATCCTCCAGATGATAATATACATGATCTTTTTTTTGTACCTTATATTCCACCATCTAGATTAATCATAGAACCTGCAAATATAAATTTAGCAAATACTGAGGGTTTAAACTGGATAGATGTATGGAAGCCACAAATATTAAATATTATTATTTTGGGGGTATTTATTTTATTATGCAGCTTAGTTTTATATTACAAAGATTACCTCACAAAAAAACGTAAACTATTTTCTTTTATAAGGGTTGCATGTTTATTATTTTGTTTGGTATGGGTTGGTTTAATTACTGGTGCACAGTTGACAATAGTAAATATTTTTAATTATTTACAACTTATATTTTTTTCAAACTTTAATTATTCTGTAATTATATTTGATCCATTAATTGTAGTAATATCTATTGCTACCACTATTTCATTTATAATTCTTGGCCGAGGTTTTTTTTGTGGATGGTTATGTCCATTTGGAGCATTGCAGGAAATAATAAATATCATATCGCGTAGTTTAGGTGTTATCCAATTTAAAATTAAAGAAGTGTTTCATAGAAAATTAATTTATATAAAATATATAATTTTATCTATAATAACTATATTTTTATTTATAGATTTAGACACTGCATTAATAATGACTGAAGTAGAACCCTTTAAAACTTCAATTACTTTGAAATTTATTAGAGAACTTCATTATGTTATTTACGCATTTATTTTATTATTTTTATCTATTTTTATTAGTAGATTCTATTGTAGATATATTTGTCCATTAGGTGCGGCATTAGCAATAGGGGGGAAATTTAGGTTGATTAGTATTTTGTTAAGGAGGAAAGAATGTGGTAGTCCTTGTCATTTATGTGAAAAATCTTGTCCTACTCAGGCTATTAAAAATAATGGAAAAATAGATATGAATGAGTGTTTTTATTGTTTAGATTGTCAGGAAGAGTACTATGATGTCCATAGGTGTCCACCGTTAGTATTTAAACAAAAGAAATTAGTTAGGTGATATTATGATAGTAAAAGCTCTGCAAAAATTAAAATCTTTTGGTTTTCAACCTAAAAAAATTCTTGATATAGGCGCAAATAAAGGCAAATGGACTCTAGAAATTAAGAAAAAAGTATTTCCTGACTCAGACTTCACATTAATTGAGGCAATAGAGTATAAAGAGTTAGAAAAATTATCAATTAAATATCATAATATTAATTTTAAAAATATATTATTGGACGAAAAAGAACATGAAGTTACTTGGTATGAAAAAAGAAATACAGGAGACTCTTTATTTAGAGAAAACACAGGATATTTTGATGATTGCAAAGAACTAGTCAAAAACACTTCTACTTTAGATTTAGCATTTAATGATAGTAATTTTTTCGAATTAATAAAAATTGATTGCCAAGGAGCTGAAATTCCTATTCTTAAGGGCGGTAAAAATCTAGTTCAAAATGCAACTGTAATTATATTGGAAGTTCCATTTATGGGAGAATATAATATTGGTGCTCCAAATTTTTATGAACATATACAGTATATGGAAAATATAGGATATAGAGTTTTTGATATTGTAGAGTTACATAGAGTAGATAATATATTAATTCAAATAGATATTATTTTTATAAAAAAAGGTCATTATTTTGAAAAAAAAGTAGATTTAATTATTAAAAAGCAAGGAAGATAATTATTTATAAAAGGACTTAGATAATTCAGAAGTAATTGCGGAAGGAAAATTTTAATTATGTTTAATTTAAATTTAAAAGATAAAGTTATTCTTATTACTGGTGGTAGTGATGGATTAGGTTTTGCTTCTGCAAAGCTATTATCCGAACAAGGAGCTAAAGTTGTTATCTGTGGAAGAAGAGAAGATTATCTAAAAGAAAAAGCTAATTTAATTAGAGAAAAAACAAATAATGAGGTTTTGGATATTCAATGTGATGTAACCAATCCTAATCAATGTAAAAATTTAGTTGAAAAAACTATTTCAAAATTTAATAACATTGATGTTTTAGTCAATAATGCAGGTTCTTCAGCAGCTTTTAGCTTTGAAGGTGTCTCAGATCAAGATTGGGAAGAAGATATCAATTTAAAACTTATGTCAGCAATAAGAATGTGTAGATTGGTATTACCTCATATGAAATCTAAAAAGTCTGGTTCAATCATTAATGCATCAATTGCTGGAGGAAAAGCACCAAATGCAGCACAGCTTCCAACATCTGTAACTAGAGCTGCAGGTTTAAATCTAACTAAATCTTTATCTAATGAATATGCAGCATTAAATATTAGGGTGAATGCTATTTGTATTGGTTTAATAAAAAGTTCTCAATGGGAAAGAAAAGCCCATAATTCCGATGTTTATACTTTATATCAAGAATTATCAAAGAAAGTGCCAATGGGTAAAGTTGGTGAAGAAATAGATTATGCAAACTTAGTTGCCTTTTTATCATCAGATAGAAGTGCATATATTACAGGAACTGCAATTAATGTTGATGGAGGAATGTGCCCAGTATTATAATTAATGTTAATATCTAAGTTAGAATGTGTTATATTATATATTATTACAAATAATCATTATTTGAGTTAAACTTTTTATTTTTGCCAAGTAGACCTTCTCCAGGTACGAAATTTACTTCTAAACGAATACCGTCTGGATCTTCAAATAAAATATAATAGTAGCCTGGAGCCCATGCTCCTTTTATTGGGCCACGTACTATATTAGTTTTCATTGATAATAATTTTTGAGCAAGCTTATCTATATCTTCTTTCGAACGAGCTCTGAAACAAAGATGATGTAATCCAATATTATTTTGACTAAAATCACTTGAGCTATCTTCATTATTAATTTGCTGAATTAAAACACCTGTTCTCGACCCAACATGATAACATGATTCTTCACCATCATGTATTAATTTAAGACCTAAAAATGGAAGTAGTTCTTTGTAGAATGGTTTTGATTTTTTTACATTTTTTACTGATAACGCTATATGGGCTATTCCATTAATATCTAACATTATTTATAATTCCCTGTTATTATTGAAAAATATTACCATATAATATAGGAAAGTTTAAAATGAAAGTTTCATGTATAGATACAATTAGAGTTGAAGAATTTCCTAACTTACTTTTAGTAGAGTTAAAAACAGATGAGGGATTAGTTGGATTAGGTGAAACTTTTTATGGTCCTGCTTCTGCAGAGGCACATATTCATGAAATAATTGCTCCATACCTCTTGGGAAAAGACCCTTTAAATATTGAATTACACCAAAAAAACCTTATTGGATATACTGGTTTTATTGGAGCATCAGCAGAAAGAAGAGGGTCTTCAGCTATAGATATTGCTTTATGGGATTTATGGGGACAAGAAACTTCTCAGCCTATTTATAATTTATTAGGAGGAAAGGTTAGAGATAAAATTAGAGTATATAATACATGCGCTGGTTCACATTATATTAGAAAGTTACCAACACAAGGCACAAGTAATTTTGGTTTAGACAGTAAAGATAAATTTGAGGATTTAGATGCTTTTTTGAATAACCCTGTCGATTTAGCTTATTCTCTTCTAGATTCGGGAATAGATGCTATGAAAATTTGGCCCTTTGACTTTGCCGCTGAGAAATCAAAAGGCCACTATATTTCTGCTGAAGATATGAAAATAGCTCTTACACCATTTGATAAAATAAGAGAGAAACTAGGAGATAAAATCGATATTATGGCAGAATTACATTCTATGTGGAATAAACCTCAAGCCATTAATATATGCAGGGAATTAGAAAATTATAATCCTTTATGGATAGAGGATCCAGTTTTTATGGATCATTTATCCAGTCTAGAAGAAGTTTGCAATAATACTTCAGCTCCTATCGCTGTTGGAGAGACAAGGGGAGGTAGAGCAGACTATAGATCTTTATTAGAGCTTAATACTCTTTCTCAATTAATTATGGATATTTCATGGGGGGGAGGGCTTTCAGAAGCTAATAAAGTTTCTTCAATGGCAGAAATATGGCACTTACCTATTGCATTTCATGATTGCACAGGACCAATTACTTTGACCGCAAGTACGCACTTAGCATTAGCAAATACAAATTGTTATATTCAAGAAATGGTAAGATCTTTTTATTATGGTTGGTATGGGGATTTAGTAACTAATTTACCGCCTGTAGAAAAAGGGTTTATTACTGTTCCTAAAGGAAATGGTTTAGGTTTGTCATTAAATAAAGATATATATAAAAGAAAAGATACTCATATTAAAACGAGTAAAAATTAATTCATTAAAATTTTATGATGTACTTCAGAAATAATTTTATGATGTTTAATAGCATCTGGGTCTAGATCAAATTTAGGAGGAACTTCATGTATAAAATTTTTATGTTCATCTATTCCTCTCACTAAAAGTGCTGAATCTTTATAATCTAATGCTTTAGTTTGTTTTACAGGC
>JAQWLZ010000015.1 GCA_029247025.1 Alphaproteobacteria bacterium
CACACAGAACTTTACCGAGGTGCTGAATACGTAGTTGACTTTTTACCAAAACTTAAAATTGATATTATAATTGCAGACAATTTATTAGAGCAAGCTATAGAAGCTATTCAAAAATCAGCTCACACTGGTAGAATCGGTGATGGTAAGATTTTTGTTACTAATGTAGAACAAGCAGTAAGAATTAGAACTGGTGAAACTGGTGATGCTGCTATATAAGCAACAAAATATATAATAGGGAATAAATAAAAATGGCTAAAAAAAATCAGAGTAAAAATACAGCTAAATCAATTATGAAAATGATATCAGATAAAGATATCGCTTTTGTAGATTTTAGATTTACTGATCCGAGAGGTAAATGGCAACATACAGCACAAACTGTTAGCTCTTTGGATGAGGATGTATTGAACGAAGGAATTATGTTTGATGGTTCTTCTATAGCTGGATGGAAAGCTATAAATGAATCAGACATGATTTTACAACCTGATTTTGATAGTGCAGTAATAGATCCATTTACGGCGCAACCTAGCTTAATACTTTTTTGTGATATAATTGAACCTAGTACTGGAGAAAGATACGATAGAGACCCAAGATCTACAGCAGTAAGAGCAGAAGAATATGTTAAAGCATCAGGCGTCGGAGATGCAGTTTATTTTGGCCCTGAAGCCGAATTTTTTGTTTTTGATGATGTTAAATGGAATGTTTCTATGAATAATACTGGCTATCAAATTGATTCAGAAGAAGGTCCATATAATTCTAATGCCGATTTTGATGGCGGTAATGTTGGGCATAGACCTTCAGTAAAAGGAGGCTATTTTCCTGTTCCACCTGTAGATTCTATGACAGATATAAGAGCTGAAATGGTTACTTCAATGATGGAAATGGGACTTCCTATGGAAAAACATCATCATGAGGTAGCTCCTTCACAAAATGAATTAGGTTTTAAATTTGGCCCTATGATAAAAGCAGCTGACTGGATTCAATTGTATAAATATTGTGTTCATATGGTTGCTCACTCATATGGAAAGACTGCGACTTTTATGCCTAAACCTATAGTAGATGATAATGGTTCAGGTATGCATTGTCATCAATCTATATGGAAAGGAAAAACTCCTGTATTTGCTGGCAAAGGATATGCTGGTTTAAGTGATACTTGCTTATATTATATAGGTGGTATTATTAAACATGCAAAAGCATTAAATGCTTTCACTAATGCAAGTACTAATTCATATAAAAGATTAGTGCCTGGTTTTGAAGCTCCAGTTTTATTAGCATATTCAGGAAGAAATAGATCTGCGTCATGCAGAATTCCTTATGGAACTAGTGAAAATGCAAAAAGAGTTGAGGTTAGGTTTCCTGATCCTACTGCCAATCCATATTTAGCTTTCTCTTCTATGCTTATGGCTGGAATGGACGGAATAAAAAATAAAATTCATCCAGGTGAGCCAATGGATAAAAATTTATATGATTTGACACCTAGGGAATTATCTAAAGTTCCTACCGTTGCTGCTAGTCTAAATGAAGCATTAGATGCACTAGATAAAGATAGAGCATTTTTAACAGCTGGTGATGTATTTACTAATGATCAAATTGATGGATATATTGAGTTAAAGAGAGAGGAAGCTCATAGAGTAGATTATACTCCTCATCCAGTTGAATTTGATATGTACTACTCAGTATAAAAAAATCTTCTATAAAAAAGGCTAGGTTGTTTTAATCTAGCCTTTTTTCTATATATAGTTATAAAAATATTATAAAATACTAAATATATTGCTTGATGGATAGTAATTAAATTATTATATCTAATGCATGCTAGACCTTTTTGATAAAAAACCAAAAAAAGAAGATTCCTATGAAGCAAAGGATATTGAATTATTAGAAGGATTAGAGCCTGTTAGACAGCGTCCTGGAATGTATATAGGAGGAACAGATAGAAAGGCATTACATCATCTTGCTTCAGAAATTATAGATAACTCTATGGATGAGGCAGTTGCTGGTTACGCATCTACAATTAATATAAAGCTTAAAAGTAATAATACATTATGTATAACAGATAATGGGAGAGGTATTCCTGTAGATAACCATCCTAAAAGGCCTAATTTATCTACATTGGAGGTAATATGTACTACACTTCATTCTGGAGGTAAGTTCAACTCTAAAGCCTACAATACCTCTGGTGGCTTACACGGAGTAGGTTTATCTGTTGTAAATGCTCTATCAGAAGAACTTATAGTAGAAGTAAATAGAGATAAAAATTTATGGAGACAAGAATTTTCTAAAGGTATGCCAAAAACAAAAATTAAAAAAATCAAAGAGAGTAGTAAAAAAGGTACTTATATCGAATTTATTCCCGATAAAGAAATATTTGGAAATGATGTTAACTTTGATGCAAAGATTTTGAAACAAATGGCAGAATCTAAAGCCTACTTGTTTAAAGGTATTACAATTAATTGGGAATTAGATACGGATGACTCTAAAAACAATGAAAAAATAACATATAATTTTCCTAATGGAATTAAAGATTTCTTAATTAATAAACTAAATGATGGTCCATTACTAATAAATGAAATTTTTTCAGGAAAGACTTTTTTAGACTCAGAAGAAGAAATGATAGAATGGTCTATCTGTTGGCCAATACAATTAGAATCAAACTTATTAAGTTTCTGTAATACTATACCTACTCACGAAGGAGGTAGTCATGAAAATGGTTTTAAAGTGGCCTTAACAAAAGCTATGAGATCATTTGGAGAAATAAATAATATAAAAAAAGCTTCAAAAATTTCATCCGAAGATCTATTAGGTAGAGCTTTTGGAATAATATCTATTTTTATAAAAAACCCTCAATTTCAGGGACAAACTAAAGAAAAACTTTCATCCCCAAAAACTCAAAAATCTATTGAAAATTCATTAAATGACCATTTTGAAGTATGGTTAAATAATAATATAGAAATAGCTAAGTATTTATTAAATGAAACTATAAATCGCTCTGATGAAAGAATAAGAAGAAAAAAAGAAAAAGATTTAAAAAAAAATAACTTAATTAAAAAAATATATTTACCAGGTAAATTAGCAGATTGTTCACAAAAAGGTACTGAGGGCTCAGAGTTATTTATAGTTGAAGGTGATTCTGCTGGAGGTTCAGCTAAACAAGCACGTAATAGACAATTTCAAGCAATATTAGCTCTTAGAGGAAAAATTCTTAATGTTGCGTCCTCTACTGTTGATAAAATGGAGCAAAATAAAGAACTCAGTGATTTAAAGAAAACTCTTAATTGTGGTACAAGAGATAAATTTAATATTGATAACTTAAGGTATGATAAAATTATAATTATGACAGATGCTGATGTTGATGGAGCTCATATCACATCTTTATTATTAACTTTCTTCTTTAAAGAAATGTTAGGTCTTGTAGAAGCTGGTAAATTATATCTTGCTCAACCTCCACTATATAGAATTACTCAAAAAGATATAACATTCTATGCAATGACAGATGATCATAAAAATAAAATTATAAAAGATAATTTTAGGCTAAATAGTAAAATTGATGTCAGTAGATTTAAAGGCTTGGGAGAAATGCCAGCGAAACAATTAAAAGAAACTACAATGGATATTAATAATAGAACCTTATTAAGAGTTAATCTTTCAAGAAATATTATTCCAGAGACTGCCATATTTGTTGATAATGTTATGGGTAAAAACCCTGAAAAAAGACTTCAATTTATAAAAGAAAAATCTCAAGCAAACGAAATTAATTTTGTAGATTAAATTTAATATTTGAATGTATTTCTCTTTCATATAATAATATTATAGTCTTGTGTATTAAAAATAAGGAAATGAAACCATATGTATGATCTGTTGATTAAAAATGGAGATGTAGTAGTAGGAAATGCTTTTGAAAAATTAAATATTGGAGTTAAATATAATAAAATCACACTTTTATCTACTAGTAATAATTATGAAGCAAGTAATATAATAGACGCGAAAAATTTAACTATATTACCTGGAGTAATTGATAGTCAGGTTCATTTTAGAGAGCCTGGATCAGAACATAAAGAGGACTTGCATACAGGATCCAAAGGAGCGGCTTTGGGAGGCGTTACTAGTGTTTTTGAGATGCCTAATACTTATCCTCCTACCTCAACTGTAGAACGCTTAAAAGATAAATTTGAATTAGCAAAAGATAGAATGTGGGTTAACTATGCTTTTTATGCTGGTGCTACCCCTGAAAACTTCTCCTTCTTACCAGAACTTGAAAAAGTTCCTGGATGCGTAGGTGTAAAAATTTTTATGGGATCATCTACTGGTAATTTATTAATTCCTGATGATGAAACCTTAATTAATGTTTTAAAGAGTAGAAATTTTAGAGTAGCTGTTCATGCTGAAGATGAACCTCGCTTAATAGAAAGAAAAAAACTAATAAAAAGTAATGATGTACATTTTCATCCAATATGGAGAGATGAACTATCAGCTCTAAATGCTACAAAAAGAGTAATTAAAGGGGCAAATGCGTCTAAAAAACCTGTACATATTTTACATATTACTACAGAAGAAGAAATAGAATATATTAGACAAAATAAAGAATATATAAGTGTAGAGGTAACTCCACAGCATTTAACATTAAGTGCTCCTGAATGTTACGACGAATTAGGTACATTTGCACAAATGAATCCTCCTATTAGAGAAAGTAGGCACCAAAAAGGCTTATGGAAGGGTATTAAGGATGGAGTTGTTGATGTGATTGGTTCAGACCATGCACCTCATACAATAGAAGAAAAGCATAAACCTTATCCTGATACACCATCAG
Organism: Alphaproteobacteria bacterium; assembly: GCA_029247025.1. Classification (GTDB taxonomy): domain Bacteria; phylum Pseudomonadota; class Alphaproteobacteria; order TMED109; family TMED109; genus TMED109. The sequence goes on from JAQWLZ010000015.1 coordinate 4,802, forward strand.
GTATGCCTGGAGTGCAAACACTTCTTCCCATTATGTTGGATCACGTAAATAAGGGAAATTTAAGTTTATTTAAATTATGCCATTTAATCTCTACTAATCCTGCTAAATTATATAAGGTTATAAATAAAGGAGAAATAAAATTAAATAATGACGCAGACTTGACAATAATTGACCTAAATAAAGAAGTAAAAATTAAAAATGATATGATGGCAAATAAATCTGGATGGACACCATTCAATAATAAGAATGTAAAAGGATGGCCAATCATGACTATTGTAAATGGTAATATAGTGATGAGAGATGGTGAATTAATAGGAAAACCTATAGGAAAGCCAGTATCGTTTAATAGAGATTGAAGCTGTATGAAACTATATAATTTAATAGTTTATTTAAAATTCTTTATACTATTTTTTAGTAGTACTGTATGTTACTCAAATGAATATTTAGAAAATTTTATTATTCCCAGCGACTTTCAAGAAAAAGCATTAGTTTTAGATTATAATGACTCATTAACAGGCATAATAACTATTTCACCTAAAGAAAATATCTTTAGTAATTATACATGGCTTAATTTATATAAATTAAAAGTAAGAGAGCTAGAATATAAAAGCTGGTTGCACGATAGATTAAAAAAAGAAGTTCACAATATAATAAAAGTAGAACGTCTAATTAGAGGACCAGATAGTCCTATTAAAGATACTTTATTTGATAGCGCAAGATTTTCAGTACCTGCTATCGATGACACTATCAAAAAGGCTACACTTAATCCAGAATGGTTTTGTGATAGTATAAATGGTGGATTCAATAAGGAGGGAAAATATTATCAACTATATTGTGCTTACCCTTTGGGAGGGTTTAAATTTTATTTAGTATTACGACTTCAAAATATTAATAATGTATATTACTATATCTCCGCAAGTTCACTTAATAATATTCGTCTAAGAAAAGTACTTGAAATAGCCGATAGCTTTAATCTAATTAAATAAGGAATAATAATGTCATCAGTTTCAAATAAAAAACTTACAGAACTAAACAAACAAGATTATAGAGCCTCAACATGGTCTGATATTTTTCTACTAAAAGATCAGTTAACAGAAGAAGAAAATATGATCAGTGAAACTGCTGCAAATTATGCGCAAGATAAATTAATGACCAGAGTTTTAGATAATAATCGAAATGAAAGCTTTGATAAAAATATTTTTAGAGAAATGGGTGAACTAGGATTATTAGGTTCTACTATTAATGGCTATGGCTGCCCCGGTATATCTTATGTAGCTTATGGTTTAATAGCTAGAGAAATTGAGCGAGTAGACTCAAGTTATAGATCTTGTATGAGTGTTCAATCTAGTCTCGTTATGCATCCAATAAATACATTTGGCTCAGAAGAGCAAAAGGAGCGTTTTTTACCTAAACTTGCAAATGGAGAATATATTGGAGCATTTGGCTTAACTGAACCAAATCATGGATCAGATCCAGGTAGTATGGAAACAAAAGCTACAGCAACAAAAGGAGGATATATTCTAAATGGTGCAAAAAATTGGATTACTAATTCTCCTATCGCAGATGTTTTAATTATATGGGCTAAAGATGAGCAAAATATATTAAGAGGCTTTATTGTCGAACGAAGTTTTAAAGGATTAGAAACACCTTATATTAAAGGTAAATTCTCTTTAAGGTCATCAACTACAGGAATGATACATTTATCAGATGTCTTTGTTCCAGAAGAGAACAAACTTCCAGATGTAAAATCTTTTAAAGGGCCTTTTTCATGTTTAGATTCTGCGAGGTATGGAATAGCTTGGGGCGCATTGGGAGCTGCAGAATATTGTTGGCATACAGCACTACAATATACATTAGATAGACAACAATTTGGTAAACCGCTGGCCGCAAATCAACTTATTCAAAAAAAGCTAGCTGATATGCAAACTGATATAAGCCTTGCATTACAAGGTAGCTTAAGAGTAGGAAGATTGAAAGATCAAAGTAAATCTACTCCTGATATGGTGTCTCTTATTAAAAGAAATAGTACTGGTAAAGCTTTAGAAATTGCTCGTACAGCAAGAGACATGCTTGGAGCTAATGGTGTGAGTGATGAGTACCATATAATTAGGCATGTAATGAACCTGGAGGCAGTAAATACTTATGAAGGCACGCATGATATTCACGCTTTAATATTAGGCCGAGCACAAACTGGAATTGCTTCTTTTTAATTAACTACTTTCTTCTATTAACTTTATAATAGCTGAGTAATCTAAAGACCCTTTACCTTGATTTATAAACTCTTTATACATATCTAATGCCTTTAAACCTATTGGTGTTGAAATGTTAACAGAATCAGCTGCATTTTGAGCTAAGGATAAATCTTTTAACATCATTTCAGCTGCAAAACCTGGCTTAAAATTATTATTAGCAGAAGAAGTTTCAATAATATTAGCTACAGGCAAGTGATTTAACATTGCCCATGACATTCCAGTGGCTTTAGAGCTTATTTCAAAAAATTTCTTTTGATCTAATCCTAGCTTTTTTGCCATTGTAAATGATTCTGCTAATGCTATCATTGTAGTACCTAATATCATATTGTTACATATTTTTACTGCTAAACCAGCCCCCAATTCTCCAGCATGAATAACATTTTTTCCCATATCACTTAAAATTGAAAGAGCTGAATTAAAGTTTACTTCTGATCCTCCAACCATAAAGGTTAAAGTTCCATTATCTGCACCAACAATTCCTCCTGAAACAGGAGCATCTATAATTCTCATACCTTTATTTATAGCTATTTCTCCAACGTTTTTAATTGTATTTATATCTATAGTCGAACACTCTATTAATAGAGCATCTTTATTAGCATTAGCGATTACACCATTTTCACTTAGATAAACATCTCTAACATGAGAACCTTCAGGCAACATAGATATTACGACTTCTACATCAGAAACTACTGTTAGAAGGTCGGAGCAACCAACACACCCTTTACTATTTAGGTTATTAACTGCTTCAGTATTAATATCATAAACGCTAACTTTATGGCCTGCTTTAACTAAATTTAAAGCCATTCCTTTACCCATATTTCCTAAACCTATAAATCCAATATTCATATCTTATCCTTTACTATATTTTTAAATCATTTTTACCTAAAGATTTAAAATGTGACAAAACTATACTATCACTTATATCTTCAATTTTACTAGGACTCCAATTAGGTTTAAAATCTTTATCTATTAATAAAGCTCTTACACCTTCATAAAAATCAAAACCACCCATACATGCTTGCGATAATCTATACTCCATAATTAAATTATTTTTAAAAGACAGTTTTTTTGCGTACTTAATCTGCTTTAAAGTAATTTTAAGACTTGTGGGAGACATTTTTTTTAGAGAAATAAGAGCTTCTTGAGACCATTTTTCATTATTATTTTCTAAAGATTTAATAATGTCTTTAATCTCATTATGTTTAAATATAGTATGAATTTTTTTATTTAAAATAGGAAATAGCAGAGATTTAGTTTTTAAGGAGTATTTCTCTAAAATATTAATAATAGACCTTTTTGTTTTAACTTTTATTAAAGATGCAACAACTTGTTCAAAATTTTCATATTTAATACAATAATTAGCTAATTTCAAACTAATTAGGTCTGCACTTCCTAGTCTTTTTCCAGTTAGGCCAATATAATTACCTATATTATTTTCTAATTTTGATAAAATTTTTCCTGACCCAACGTCTGGAAATAATCCTATTGCAGTCTCAGGCATAGCGAATGTTACTTTTTCAGATACAACTGTTATATTGCTATGCATAGCAATCCCTACTCCGCCTCCCATACATATTCCGTTTACAAATGAGATAATTGGCTTTTTATATTTTTTAATTATATAATTTAATTTATATTCCTTATAAAAAAAATTTTTTCTTAATTGATTTGTATTAGTAGATCTTTCTTCATAAAAGCTTTTAACATCTCCACTAGCGCAAAATGCTCTATCACCCTCTCCCTTAAATATAACCATATGAATATTATTATTTTTTGAAATAGCCTTAAGATGCTTATGTATTTTATTTATCATTTCAAATGTAAGAGTATTTAAATATTTAGCTCTAAATAATGTTATTATAGCAGCATTACCATTTTCTATATATCTTATAGTCATACTAACCTACCTATTATTTAATAAAGTCCTAGAAATAATAACTCTCATAACTTCATTAGTACCCTCTAAGATTTGATGTACACGAAGATCTCTTACGTATCTTTCTATTTGATATTCTGATAAATAACCATATCC
>JAQWLZ010000053.1 GCA_029247025.1 Alphaproteobacteria bacterium
TAGATGGAGATGGACAAAACGATCCAAAAGATATTATTTCTATGCTTAAGATATGGGAAGAGCACAAAGATAATAAAGAGCTATTAGTTATAGGTCATAGAAAAAAAAGACAAGACACTTGGTCTAGAAGATATGCATCATTACTTGCGCTAACTTTTAGAAAACTAATTCTTAAGGACCCCACTCCAGATAGCGGCTGTGGTATAAAAGTTTTCTCCCGTAATTTATTTTTGAGTTTACCTTATTTTGATCATATTCATAGATTTCTCCCAGCGTTAACTAGAAGGCATGGAGGTTTTGTAATATCACATATAGTTTCTCATAGAAATAGGCCTTCTGGGGTTTCAAAATATAGTAACTGGCAAAGATTTAGAGTAGGATTAGTTGATTTATATGGCGTATCATGGTTAATAAGAAGATCTTCATTTCCGATAAAATTAAAAGACAAAAATAAGTAAAGGAGCAGATCAATGGATAAAAACTTAATTTGGATGATTATAGGTTTTGTAGGACAAGGGTTTTTTTCTGCTAGATTTATAGTTCAATGGGTCATGTCTGAAATTAAAAAACAAAGTATTATTCCTCTTGGTTTTTGGTATTTTTCTTTACTTGGTGGTGCTACTCTTTTTGCATATGCCATATATAAAGAAGATCCTGTTTTTATCGTAGGCCAAGGTGCGGGATTATTTATTTATTCAAGAAATTTATATTTAATTAGGAAGAGATCTCTAAAAGATCAGTCGTGACTAATATGCTTCTAAAAAGCTTTAAGGCATATTTTCACTTATTAATTTTTCTTATAGTTATATTTCTGTTGCGAATATTTTTGTGGATATACGCAGACTTAAATTTAGGTTTTGATGAAGCACAATATTGGACATGGTCTAAAAATTTAGAGTGGGGATATTATTCAAAACCTCCTTTTCTTGCTTGGCTTATAAATAGTTTTACTTCTATGTGTGGAAATTCTGAAATATGTATTAGAATTAGTTCACCTATTCTGCATACTATATCTGCATTTTTCATAGCATTAACAGCTTTTAATTTTAGTAAAAAGTATTCTACTGGTTTTATTGCAGCTTCTATTTGGATTTTAGTGCCTGGAATAAGCCTGTCTTCAGGTTTTATAAGTACAGATGTTCCTTTACTATTTTTTAGCTCAATTGTTCTTTGGTCATTTAGTAGTATTATATTATTTAATAATAATAAATTAAATTATTTAATATTTTGTTTAGCATTATCTTTAGGATTTTTGTCTAAATATGCAATTATTTATTTTATAATTGCCTTAATTGTTGCATCAATAATTGAGAAAAAAATATTTTTTAAAATAAAAAATAAATTTTCTATAAATAATATAGTTTTTATAATTATAGGTTTTTTTATTTTAATATTTAATCATTTATATTGGAATTATAATAACAGTTTTATTACAGCTCAACATACTTTGGCTAATGCAAATATTAATGGTGCAGGTAATAGTTTTAAAAATTTATTTAAATTCTGTTTTGAGCAATTTCTAGTTTTTGGACCTTTAACCCTGATAGTTTTATTTGCAAGTTTATATAAGTATAAAAAATTATCTGTTGAGGAAAGAATTTTAATATTTTTAACTTTTACTCCCTTGGTTTTGATTATGATACAGGCATTTATTTCTAGAGCACATGCTAATTGGGCTGCAATAGCATATTTACCAGCTACTGTTTTAGTAGCATTACAAATAGATAGATACTGGCCTAAAACAAAAGCTATTTATTATGGAATAATTGCTATAGGTCTCTGTTTCACAGTTTTAATTCCATTAACAGCTAGATACAATCTTGGCGTTGATCCATTTAAAAAATATAGAGGTTGGTCACACATAGGATTGGAAATATCAAATATTTATTTGAGTTATCCTGAAGCATTATTAGTCACAGATGATAGGAGAGTAATGGGAGAGTTATTATATTATATGAAAAGTAAGCCTAAAAAATGGGTTAGATGGAATGCTGATGGATATATTCATGATCATTATGAATTAGTTACAAAACATAATGATCTAAAAAATGAAATTGGGATAATGGTATCATCTGAATCTAATAATAAACATTTTATTTCTAGTTTCAAAAAAGTAACATTTTTAAAAAATATTTATAGGCCTATTAGTAAAGAAAATAATAGAGAATATAAAGTATGGCTATTAGAAGGTTATAAAGACTATTAATTTATTGGAGAATTTATGAAAAGAATTACTGATTGGAGCGTTGATGAACTTAATAGTGAACAATTAGATATATATAAAGAAATAATAAATGGTCCTAGAGGTGATGTAGTAGGACCTATTAGAGTCTGGCTAAATAATCCAAATTTTGCCAAGTATGCACAGGCAGTTGGAAAATATGCAAGGTACGAGAGTAGTTTATCTCCTGCTTTATCTGAACTTGCAATAATAACTACAGGAAGATGTTGGTCATCTCAATTTGAATGGGGACAACATGCTCCTCTAGCAGAAAAGAATGGAATTAAGATAGAATATATTAATAAAATAGCTAATGGTATAAGACCTATTTTTAAAAATTCAGATGAGCAAATAATTTATGATTTTGCAGCAGAAGTGAATATAAATAAAAATGTATCTGATGAAGTCTATGATAGAGCTTACGATTTATTAGGTTTGAATGCGGTTATAGATATTGTTGCTATATGTGGTTATTATAATTTAATTTCTATGACTATAAATGTATTTAAAATTCCATCAGAAGCCACAAAGTGGATCCTTCCAGAGATTAAAAATTTTGAAAAAATGTTACCTTAATTTTTTTCTAACTCAGAATCCCAATATAGATAGTCCATCCAACTTTTATGTAAATAATTAGGCGGAAATTTTTTCCCCGAAACCTGTAATTGTGGATTTGAAGGCGTAAAAGGTTGTTTAATAAGTTTCATATTTACTTCAGATAATAATAAATCGCTTTTTTTTAAATTGCATTTGGAGCAAGCTGCTACTACATTTTCCCATTGTGTTTTACCTCCTTTAGATTTAGGAATAACATGATCAAAAGTTAAATCATTACTAGTAAAAATATCACCACAGTACTGACAAGAAAAATCATCCCTTAAAAAAAGATTAAACCTTGTGAAAGGAGGCTTTTTTGAGATAGGAATATATTTTTTTAAAGCAATTACACTTGGTATTTTCATAGAAAAAGTAGAAGATCTTACTTCAGATTCATATTCCGCAATTATATTTACTCTTTCTAGAAATACCGCTTTGATAGAATCTTGCCAACTCCATAACGAAAGGGGAAAATAACTTATTGGTTGATAATCAGCATTTAATATTAGGGCTGGATACTCTTTCATATAAATAGGTCCCTTATTTCATATATAACCTTAAAATATAATTATATAAAATTATACATATATAATTAAAATAATATTCAATATATCATTATAAGTTATTGCATTTTTTAATAAATTCAATGCCCTTATTAATTCCATCTTGATCTATACTATGCCCTAGATTTTTAGAAATATGGCTGTTAACTGTTGCGCCTAAATTTTCTAATGCAGATTTTGCATTTTCCATACTTTGAATAGGAATAACTTCATCCAGTTCACCATGAATTAGCATTATTTTATGTTTCTTTGTAAGAGACCTATTATTTTTTATGAATGAACCTGAATAACATAGTAATCCACCAAATAAAATATTTGTTCCTATTTCTAAACTTAACATAGAACCTTGACTAAAACCTATTAAGATAGTTTTTTCATTTGGAATAGATAATTTATTTTGCCAATGCTTAATAAACTTATTCACATTTTCCGCTGCCAAAGATACTTTTTGTGGCATATTGCTTCTATCTATTTCTCCATCACTATTAAAATCCAGTCCAAACCATTGTTTCCCTCCATAAGGGTTTTGAGGACATTCCTCCGGACCATTAGGGCTAAGGAAATAAGCAGAAGGAAAATGTTTAGCAAATAATGGTGCTAATTGTATTAAATCATCTCCATTGGACCCCCATCCATGAAAAAATATTATTAATATTTCTGCTTCTTTCTTTAAGGGTTTTAGACTTGGTCCTGTAATTAAAATTTCATTTTTCATAACTAAAACTTTCATTAAATTGATTTATATTATACTTCTATTTATCTTTTATAAAAATGTTAATTAATAATTAAAAAAATAAAAATGAAACTAAATTTACATTCAAATAACACTCGTTTTGCTCCTAGTCCTACTGGTCATATGCATTTAGGCCATGTTTTTTCAGCTTTATTTGCATATGAAGCTGCAAAAAAGTTAGGAGGAAAATTTATTTTACGTATAGAAGATATTGATTCTCAAAGATCAAACCAGTTATTCGAAGAATCAATATGTGAAGATTTAGACTGGCTAGAAATTAAGTACGTCAATGAAATCAGACACCAATCTGATCACATGGAAGATTATAAAGCAGCTATAAATGAACTTTTTAAAATGGGTATGATTTATCAATGTTTTTGTTCTCGTTCTGAAATTAAAGCTGAAATTATGAGAGCAGGTAATGCTCCTCACGAGGAAGATTATTCTGTATACCCTGGTACTTGTAGAAGACTTTCAGTAGAAGAAAGAAAAAATAAGATTGATCAAAATTTGAGTTATGCATGGAGATTAAATATAAGGGCGGCCTCAAAAAAACTTGGGAATTTAATTTGGCATGATATTAGATTAGGACAATATATAGTTCCAGTAGGCATAATAGGTGATGTAGTATTAGCAAGAAAAGATATCCCTACTTCTTATCATTTATCTGCGACATTAGATGACCATATTCAAAAAATAGGTTTAGTAACAAGAGGAGAAGATTTAGTCACTGCTACTCATATACATAAAATATTACAGATGCTTCTAGGGCTTAAATCTCCAACATACTTGCACCACCCTTTAATTATGGATACTAAAGGAGTTAGGTTATCTAAAAGGACAAGAGCACAAACAGTAAAATCTTTAAAAGCTTCTGGTTTAAAAAGAGAAGATATCATTGATTTATTAGGAAAAAAAAATATATTATCTTTACTAAGCTTGATAAATTAAATTAATTATAGGAATGATTTTTTGATAGATATTTTAAATATAACGCTGCCTTATTTAATTTTAGTAGTCTTATTTGCAGTGTTAATAGTTTTATTTATTGGCATAATTTCCATGTTAAAAGGCGGAGAATTTAATAAACGCTGGAGTAATAAATTAATGCGGGCTAGAGTCTTTTTACAAGCATTAGCAATAATTCTTATTTTAATAACAGCGTATTTATTTTCTGTTTAATTTTTAGTTTTAATTAATTCTTATTTTATATATAAATCAATTATAATAATTGTATGTTTAAAGGAAAAATATGATGAAAATTTTGGTACCTGTAAAAAGAGTAATAGATTATAATGTAAAAATCAGAGTAAATTCTGAGGGTTCAGCTGTAGAAACAAATAACGTGAAAATGTCTATGAATCCATTTGATGAAATTGCAGTAGAAGAAGCGGTAAGATTAAAAGAAGCAGGTTTAGCTGAAGAGATTATAATTGTTTCAATAGGTGATAAAGGTTCTCAAGAAACTATTAGGACTGCATTTGCTATGGGAGGAGATAGAGGTGTTCATATAGTTAATGATTTAAATACAGAACCTCTTGTAGTGGCAAAAATTTTAAAAAATTTAATAGAAAAAGAAACTATTGATATTGTGATTATGGGTAAGCAGGCGATAGATGATGACTCAAATCAAACAGGCCAAATGCTAGCGGCTCTTCTAGATTGGCCACAAGCTACCTTTGCATCGAAATTAGAATTAAATGATAATCAAATAAAAGTGATTAGAGAAATTGATGGGGGCTTAGAAACATTGAATGTAAAATTACCTTGTATTGTAACTACTGATCTTAGGTTGAATGAACCAAGGTATGCGTCTTTGCCAAATATTATGAAAGCAAAAAAGAAGGAAATTATTGAAATACCTATAGAGGAAACCGGAGTAGATTTTTCTTCACGTTTAGAAGTTTTAAAAGTTGAAGAACCAGAGATAAGATCCGGTGGAAGGAAGGTTGAAGATGTTAATGAATTAATAAGTGTTCTTAAAAATGAAGTAGGAGTTATATGATGTCAATTTTAGTTATTGCTGAGTCAAATGGAATAGAAGTTGATAGAGGAACTTTGTCAGCCATAACAGCTGCGCAGAAAATAGGAGATAAAATAAACTTATTAATACTGGAAGATAGTGAGCAGGTAATTAATAAAGCAAAAAAAATAAAAGGTGTTTCAAATATAATAACAACTAGTGGAGATTTACAAGGAGGATTAGCTGAAAATTTAGCTCCATTAATATCAGAATGTGCTAAAGATGTAACGCATGTTCTAAGTTCTGCTGGAACTTTTGGTAAAAATATTATGCCAAGAGTATCTGCTTTAAATGATTCTCAGCAAATTTCTGATATATGCGAAATTATAGATGCTGATACTTTTGTTAGACCAATTTATGCTGGTAATGCTTTAGCAACTGTAAAATCCTTAGATAAAGTAAAATTTATAACTGTAAGATCAACAGCTTTTCAGGCTGCTAATGATCAAGAAGGAGATGCTGAAATAGTTGAAGGGCCGGTTGCGGAGACAAATGGAAAAAGTTCTTTTGTAAAGAGAGATTTATCAGAATCAGATCGCCCTGAATTGACTGCTGCTAAGATAGTTGTATCAGGGGGAAGAGGTATTGGTAGTGCAGATAATTTTTCTATACTAGATCCTTTAGCAGACAAATTAGGAGCAGCTGTAGGAGCAAGTAGAGCTGCTGTAGATGCAGGATATGTTCCTAATGACTATCAGGTAGGCCAAACTGGTAAAGTTGTTGCGCCAGAATTATATATTGCTATTGGAATATCTGGAGCTATTCAACATTTGGCAGGGATGAAAGATTCTAAAACTATAGTAGCAATCAATAAAGATGAAGATGCTCCAATATTTCAAATAGCTGATTATGGTCTAGTAGGAGACTTATTTGAGATTATACCTGAATTGTCAGATAAAATTTAATAAGAGATTAGGAATAATAATTGCGAATAATTTGTTTGGATTTAGAAGGAGTATTGGTTCCAGAAATATGGATTTCTTTAGCAAAGAGAACTAATATTAATGATCTTTTATTAACTACTCGAGATATAGAAGATTATTCTGAATTGATGGATCATAGATTAAAGGTTTTTAAGAAAGAAGGATTAAAAATTTCAGATATTCATGATGCAGTAAATAATTTACAACCCTTTAAGGGGGCAAAAGATTTTATAGATGATTTATCAAAAGATTTTCAAGTAATTATTTTATCTGATACTTTTTATGAAATTGCTTCACCTTTATTCTATAAATTAGGCAATCCAAATGTTTTTTGTCATCATTTAGATATATCAAATAGTGGAGATATCATAGGGTATAAACTTAGAATAGATGATCAAAAGACAAAAGCAGTTAAAGCTTTTCATAAATTAGGATTTAAAGTTTATGCAGCAGGAGATTCTTATAATGATTTAGGCATGTTAAAAGCTGCAGATAAAGGAATTTTATATTGTGCTCCTGAAGCTTTAAAAAATCAATATAGTAATTTTGAAAATGCTAATGATTATGAAACTTTAAAAGCATTATTAGTGGATTAATTATTTTTAGCTCCTTTCTTAAGCCATGCTATTAAATTTTTATCAGTCCAATCTATCACCCCTTCTATCCTCCACAGAACTTTTCCCGTGTTATCCAGAATTAAAGTTGTAGGAATTCCCCTTAGAATAAAATTTTTATTGGATTGCATATCAAAATCTACTAATACATTTTTTTTATTGATATCTATTTTTTCTATGAAGTTCTTAACTCTATCATAATCTTTAAAGTTATCTTGATTTATAAATAAAATTATTGAATTATTATCTAATTTTTCTGAAAGCTCCTTTAAAATTGGCATTTCTTTTACACAAGGAGCACACCATAAAGCCCAAAAGTTAATTATAGTAATATTATTTTTTAGTGTTTCATTTAAGTCTAAAGTTTTATTATTTAGATTACTAAAACTAATATCAGGTATGTACTTTAGTTGGGTTTCCTTTTTAATTTTTTTAATAGAAGCTGGAAATGTATCGGCAAAACAGGAAATATTATAGAACATCAGCGAAATTATGATAAAATAACTTAAAGACTTAAAAATGTTTTTGATTGAGATTATCATATACTTTTCTCTTTATTGTTGTATAGGTATTATAGTTATTATTGGTGAATTAAATGAATAAATCAAAGTCTAAAAAAAATAAACAAACTTCTTCAATATGGGGAGGAAGATTTAAAAACGATTCTTCTCAAATTATGAAAAGTATCAATGCCTCTATATGGTTTGATAAGAGACTTGCATCTCATGATATTATGCTGAGTAAGGAGCATTCTAACATGCTATATAAGCAAGAAATTATATCTTATAGAGAAAATAACAAGATCCAAAAAGGTTTAAATCAGATAAAAAAAGAAATAATAGAAGAAAAATTTCATTTTTCTGATGAACTCGAAGATATTCATATGCATATAGAAGCAAGATTAATAGAATTAATTGGTGACGCAGGAAAAAAATTACATACTGCTAGATCTAGGAATGACCAAGTTGCGACATCTTTTAAAATGTGGGTAAAGGATGAGTTAGATTCTGTATTAATTTTGATAAAAAATTTACAAGAGTCCCTTATTGTTCAAGCTGAACTTCATATAGATACTATTTTACCAGGCTTTACTCATCTTCAGCCAGCCCAGCCAATTAGTCTGGCTCATCATTTATTAGCCTATGTTGAAATGTTGGGAAGAGATAAAACCAGAATTGAAGATGCAAAGAAGAGATTAAATAAATGCCCATTAGGAGCTGCAGCTTTAGCAGGTACATCTTTTCCTATCGATAGATTTTATACAGCTAAAGCACTAGGTTTTGATGGCCCTATGGAAAATTCTATTGATGCTGTGAGTGATAGAGATTTTGTTTTAGAAGTTTTATCTAATGCATCTATTATTATGGTCCATTTATCCAGATTAGCGGAAGAAATAGTTATATGGGCTTCTCCAGGATTTAATTTTATTACTTTACCAGATTCTTTTTCAACGGGCTCTTCTATTATGCCTCAAAAAAGAAATCCTGATGCAGCAGAGTTAATTAGAGGAAAAACAGGCAGAGTTTCTAGTGCTTTTTATAATGTATCAACAATGCTCAAAGGATTGCCTTTAGCATATTCTAAAGATATGCAAGAGGATAAAGAACCATTCTTTGATGCGATTGACAATTTAAAAATATGTTTATCTGTAGCAGAAGGATTGATTAAAGAAATGATATTTAATGTTTCTTCAATGAAAAAAATGGCAGAACTAGGATATATAATAGCAACAGATATAGCTGATTTTCTTGTAAAAGAATGTAATGTTCCATTTAGAGATGCTCATTCAATTACTGGAAAAGTTGTTAAATATGCAGAAAAAAATAATTTAACTTTAGACAGAATCACATTAGATCAATATAAAAAAATTGATAAAAGAATTACAGGTAATATTTTAACAGTTATTACATTAAAAAATTCATTAGAAAGTAGAAATAGTTATGGAGCAACAGCTCCTATAATGGTTAAAAAAGCAATAAAAAAGGCTAAAAGTAGATGGTTAAAATAATGATTAAAAAATATTGTAAACTTAATTTTGTTTTTCTTATTTCATTATTTATTATTTTAAATGCATGTGGAAAAAGAGGAGCATTAGAGAGACCTTCACCTGATGATAACTTAAAGCCGGCAGAAGTAGAACAAGATAATTAGTAGGGTATAGATATGAGTAATTTCAATTACATTAATGAAATTTTGCATATAGATAATGTTTCCGCATTAGATATTGAAAAAAAATGTAAAACCCCAGTTTATGTTTATTCTGAGTCACGTCTAATAAATAATTTTAAAAAATTAGAAGATGCATTAACATCTAAACTTGGAGAAAATCACCCTAAACTAATTGCATACTCTGTTAAAGCAAATTCAAACATAGCTGTAATAAATGTGTTAAATAAACTAAATTCAGGAGCTGATGTCGTTTCGTCTGGCGAATTAAAAAGAGCTATCAAAGCTGGAATTCAATCTGAAAGAATTGTATTTTCAGGTGTTGGAAAGACAGCAGATGAATTATTTTTGGCACTTCAATCTAACGTTTTACAGTTTAATTTAGAATCAATAGAAGAATTAGAAAAACTCTCTGAAATTGCAGTTGAAAATAACATGATGGCTCCGATAGCATTTAGAATAAATCCTGATATTGATGCTGGTGGACATGAAAAAATAGCTACAGGAGGAAGTAATACAAAATTTGGTATACCTTTTAGCCAAGCGCTAGAATCTTATAATTATGCAAAAACATTATCAGGAATTAAAATAGTTGGAATTGATATACATATAGGCTCTCAAATTACAGAACTAGACCCATTTGAGTTAGCGTTTAATAAAGTAGTCTTACTTTATAATACATTAATAACTGCAGGGCATAATATTGAAAATATAGATCTTGGTGGAGGAATAGGTGTTTCTTACGATAAAACTATTTCAACTTTTTCGCTTGATGAATATGCAAGTTTAGTAAAGAAAAAATTTGGTTCAATTGACTGTAAATTAATATTTGAACCAGGAAGGTATATTGCTGCAGATGCAGGAATACTTTTAACTAAAGTTATCAGAAATAAAGAAAGTTACGATAATTGCTTTATAGTTGTAGATGCAGCTATGAACGATATATTGAGGCCAGCTCTTTATGACGCTAAGCATGAAGTAATTTCAGTAAAAGAAATAAATAAGAATAAAGAATTTGTTGATTATCAAATAGTTGGGCCTATATGTGAAACTGGTGATATTTTAAATAAGAAAGTGTATTTAAATAGTATTAAAGAAGGTGATTTATTGGCTATAAAACATGCTGGAGCATATGGAGCAGTAATGTCATCACAATATAATAGCAGAGATTTAATTCCAGAAATAATAGTGGCTAATAATAATATTAATATAATTAGAAAAAGAATTACTATAGAAGATTTTTTATCTTATGAGAGTATTCCTGAATAAAATTTTGTGAGTTTATTTTTATGAAAAATATATATGAATTTAATAAGCCTATTCCTTTTAGCTTGATAATTAAGTTAAATATTTCTCGTATCGTAATTATTTGGGAAGGGATAGCTAGGTATTTTTCCAGATTGCTATTAATTATTTTATTTTTTTCTATATTAGTTTTGACTGAAACATTTTCATCACTAAATTTTTGGTTTCACGGAATGATACTAATTATTTTTTTATTATTATTTTCTTTTGCGTTGGTAAAACTTATATTTAGATTAAAGTGGCCTTCAAAAATTGATTGTGCGAGAAGAATAGAAAAAGATAATAATGTAAAAAATACACCTTTTAGTGCTTTATTTGATAAACCAATTCAAAATAAAAATAGTATGTTATGGGCAGAACATCACAAGAGAATCTTAAAAATATCATTAACTTTATCCATTATGAAATTAAAATTTTATAACTATAAAAATGATCCTTTATTTGTTCGTTTGCCAATAATGATTGTTTTCTTATTTATTTTTATGGCTTTTAATAGCGATATAGATAAAAAAGTTCAAGCAGCTTTGACACTAGAAAGAAATACCACTGTGTTTACAGCTGGAGAATTTACAGGTTGGATTAATCCACCTGAATATACGAAGTTACAACCAGCTCTAATAGGAAAAAAAGAAGGAACTTTAATTATTCCTAAAGGCAGCTCATTATCTGCAAGAGTATTTGGAGGAGAAGGTGAAGTAGAATTAGGTATAAATGATAATATAATAAATTTTATAAAGATTGATAATGAAAATTCTGCAATAGAAAGTATAATTGATAAAGATACGGATTTAATAGTTAAACAAAGCAAAAAAATTATTTTTAAAAGCCAAGTTAAAGTTATTAAAGATCAACCTCCTAAAGTTGATTTCTTTGAAGATCCTAAATCCACAATTAAAGGTGTAATGGATATTAATTTTATATTTTCTGATGATTATGACGTGACTAAATTATCAGCAAAAATAGAATTAATTAAGCCTATTGAATCTCTTAATATGAAAGAAATTAATTTTAAACTTCCTTTTAATAAAAGTGATGATGTACAAACAATAGGACAATATTACTATGATTTATCTGAACATATTTGGGCAGGTTTGCCTGCTAAAATTATACTTAGAGCGGAGGACTATATAGGCCAAATAGGAAAAAGTAGAGAAATAGAAATGCTACTTCCAGAAAAACCATTTAAAAACTTAATAGCTGTATCGATTATTAATCAAAGAAAAAATCTATCATTAAACAAGGAAGATTCATTTGAAGTTGGAAAGGTATTAAGCGAAATTGCATCAAGTACATTTCTTGAGGATAAACTTCCTGTTGCAAAAGATTGGTTACTGGAATCCTCTAATATTTTATTGCAAAGTAAAGATAGCTCAATGCTAACTTATGAAAAGAAAAATTTTGTTATTGATTTACTGTGGAAGACAGCCTTATTTGTAGAATCAGGACAATTATCAGTCGCGGAAAATGAATTGAGAAGAGCCCAACAAGACTTAGAAGAGGCCCTGTCTGAAGGAGGAGATGGTGCTGAAATTCAAGACATGATGAACAATTTAGATAATGCTTTAGCAAAATATTTAGATGAACTAGAAAACCCTAGGGATATAGATGCTCCCCAGGTTTCAGAATCTGATGATCCAGGAGATAGAGGGGGAGAAAATGGAGCTCAATCTAATGAAAGAGAAAACTTAGAGGAAAAATTAGAAGATATTGCAGAACTGACAGCATCTGGATCATTAGATGAGGCTCAAGAACAATTAGACCAGATGCAGGAAATGTCGGAAGGACTAGATAGAGATGCTTTAGGAGAGGCTTTAGGAGAGCAAGAAACAGATAGTGCTCCTATGGCAATGCAGCAAATTTCTGAAATGATGCAAGAGCAAGAAGCTTTAATGGAAGATTCTTTTGAACAATCTTTAAATGCTGCACAAGCAGATCAAAAAACTCCTGGCTCTGGCCCAGTAAATGCAGGACAAAAACAAGAGAGTCTGAGGCAGCAATTAGAGGATGTTATGCATGAAATTAGTGAATCTGATAACCCCATGCCTGAAGAGTTAGGAAGAGCTGAAAGATCTATGAGACAAGCAGAAAAAGAGTTACAAAGAGGAAGGCCAGATAGAGCTCAAGCAGCCCAAGGTAGGGCCATAGAACAACTTAAGAAAGCAGCGGAAAAAATAGATAAAATGCATTCTGGCAATGGACCAAGTCAAATGGCTGGAGATAGTAATGGAAATAGTGATCGTGACCAGAGAGATCCTCTGGGTAGAGTGCCGCCAGGACAAGGAAACTCTCCAGGAGGAGATGTAGGAATTACAATGGAATCAGATAATAATAAGGCTAAAAAAATAGTTAAAGAGTTGTATAAAAAAGCTGAAACTTCATCTAAAGGTTCTATTGAAAGAAAATACGTAGATAGTTTGTTAGATTGGTATTAGAAAATTATCTATCAAACTCTCTACCAAATAAATTTCCTCCCTCTATTGGGATTCCTATATCGATTAAAAAGTTAAATAATTCTTTTGGGATAGGAATTATGTTTCCAAAAACAATTATTAACCCTAAGTATAGAATTGAAAAAGTAATACTTAAAGTAATTATCCAAAATATCCATAGGCCCAAATTAGAAGATGTTTCAGATACGTTTTCTTGTTTCCACTTAGCATTACAGTAAGAGCACCTCACCATTCTTCCTTCTGGAGGAATAAGATTATCTGATACATTAAATTTGGTTTTACACTTATTGCATATTATAATCACATTATGTCCTTTTTATTTCATATAAATAATTTTTATTTTAATATAGTTTGTTTAATTAATATATTAATCTATAGAATTTTTTAATAAGGTTTTGATATTTTGTTTTTAGATCAAATAAAAGATATAGAGAATTAAAATTGTTTAATTTAAAATCTATAATTTCAATATCTATAGCATTCATACTTTATATAATTTCATTTTTAGACTTTATTAAAGATTTAGAGAAAGAAAATATAAACTCTATTGATTCCAATACAATAGTAGTACTTACTGGGAACACAGGAAGATTAAATGCTGCTATTGATTTAATGCTTCTAAATACTGATACTCGATTATTTATTACTGGGGTAGCTAGAGGAGTTAGATATTCAGAAATCATTAAAAATAAAAAAATTGATAAAGCACGAATTATACTTGGTTATAAGGCTCAAAGTACCCTTGGAAATGCTATAGAGACGAAAATTTGGATACAGAAAAATAATTTTAAAGATTTTATTTTAATAACAGATGATTGGCATATGCAAAGATCATTAGTTTTATTTAAAAACTCTATGCCAAATATTAAAATTATTCCGTATAGATTAAAGTCTAATAGTAATTTAAGAAAAAACTTTTATTTTGAAGAACATTTGAAATATCTTATATCTCATATACAAGTAATTTATTTATGGATTATTAATTGATCTTTATTCGTTCTTTAACATTTAATTTACTATTTTTTACTATTAGTATTATTATTGGATTATTTCTTTTTCCTTTTTTAATATCATCTTCATTGACTGTAAAAATATCTCATAAGTGGGCACTAGTAACTATTTACTTACTTAAGATAATTTGTAAAATTGAAATAGATATTAATAAAAATAATTTAAATAAATATTTTAATAATCAAGTTCTGTTTGCTGTACGCCATGAATCAGTTTTGGAAACAATATTATTTTTAGCTTACTTTTCTAATATAAAATACATAGTCAAAAAAGAACTACTATATGTTCCTTTTTATGGACTATTTGTTTGGAGATGTGGTCATATAATTATAGATAGAAAAGAAAGGTCAAAAACTATATTTTTTATGTTAAAAAAGATTAAATTTCTTATAACTAAAAAAGAAAACTTAGTTCTTTTTCCGCATGGCACTAGAGTTAAATATTCTGCAAAAGTTAATATTAAACCAGGAATATATGCTATCTATAAACATTTAAAAATACCAATAATTCCAGTATATATGGCATCTGGACATGTTTGGGATAAAAAAGGTTTCATAAAGAACCCTGGTATAGTAAAAGTTACTTTTTTTGACTCTATTCAAAGTGGTTATAGTAAAGAAAAGTTCTTAAAATTATTAAATTCAAAATTAAATTAATTTATTTAGTGTATATAATCTTAATTTTCTTTATTTTAGTATAATATATTTATTTGTTAATAGGATATGGAATGAAACCATTATTTAAAAATATTATAATCTCCATTTTAATAATCATTTTGGCATTTATAGTATATTATTTCTTTCTCAATTCACGTCCTGTCGCGACTGCAAAGCAAGAAAATATAGAATTTCCAATTGTAAATACACTAAAGCTATCTTCTATTAAATATCTATTAAATATAAAAACTTATGGAGAAATAGTTAGTGATAGAATTTTAGATATAAAATATAGAGAAAATGGTAAAATTATCAAAATTGGTAAAAATATAAAAAATGGAGAATATATTAATAAAGGAGATTTAATATTTAAAGTTGATTCATTTTATATAGAAAATGAAATAGTAGAAAAAATAACTTCCAGAAAAATTTTATTTTTTAACTTAAAAAAGATTAACTTCCAGATAAGTAGTAATGAACTGAAGCAAAAAGAAATAATTGTTCAAAGAGATATAATAAAAAATCAATTGGATAGAAGGACCGCAGTTAAATCGCAAGCTTTTTCAGATAATTCAATTGATGAACTTCGTTTATCCTTGAGCTTAAAAGAACAAAGTTTGATAGATAATGTTGAATTAATTAATATTTTAAATATTGAATTAGAAACTCTTAATACCGAAATTGATAAAATACAAATAATAATTGATAAATTAAATAATGACCTAAAGGAAACTAATGTCCTTGCTCCCTTTTCAGGGCATATATCTAATTTAAATCTTGAAGTTGGAAAAGAGATAACAAGCAATGATAATTTAGCAGTTTTAAGTGACACTGATAATTTAGAAGCAAAATTTTTTATCGGCGGTAGTGATTATTTTAAGCTTACACAATTTAAAAATAATGGTTTAGAAGAGGTGGTTAATATCAAATGGGTTATTGGCAATAAATCTTATAAAACTAAAGGAAAAATTAGTAGAATAGATGGATTAATTAATAAAGAAATTGCGGGAATAAATATATACGCGCAAATTGATAAATCTTTACCAAAAATACCACTAGGAGCGTTTATAGAAATAAACCTTAAAAGTAATATTCCTTCAGATGCTATAATAGTTCCTAGTTCTTCTATATTTAAAAATAAATATATTTATTTAGTTAGAAATAAAAAATTACTTAAACGTGAGATAATTGTCATAAGTGAAGAGAGAGAAGGTATTATAATTAAAGATGACAATCTATCTGGTAATTACATTGCTACAACTCGTTTAAGTAATATGAAAGATAATATGCAAGTAGAAACTATAAAAAAATAATTCTTAGATGCTTATGAAAGTTAATTAATTTGAATATTTTAAACCTTTTTTCCACTCATAAAACTGCCTCGAACGTATTGATGGTTATTATATTACTTTTTGGTTTATTAGGGTTATTAAAATTAAATGTACAATCATTACCTGACTTTGGCTTTGACCTAATTACAATAAGTGTAGATTGGAAAAGTGCAAGCCCAAGAGATGTTGAAAATCAAATTATAAAATCAATTGAACCTGAAGTTAGAACTATAGATGGAGTTAGAAAAGTTAATTCTACTGCTAGAGAGGGCGTTGGCCAGTTAAGTATTGAATTTGTTAAAAATACAGATATGCAGAGAGCATTATCCGATGTCAGTTCAGCTGTAAGTCGAATTCTCAGTTTACCAGAGGATTCTGAAAAACCCAAAGTAAGAAGAATTATAAGGTATGAAACGGTTGGAAGATTATTATTATCTGGAGATATATCTGAGGAACTTATTAGAAATAATGCAAAAAAAATACGTGATGATTTACTCAATTTAGGAATAGATAAAGTTAATATTTTGGGTATGAGGGATAAGGAAATAATAGTTGCTATAGACCCATTATCTCT
>JAQWLZ010000067.1 GCA_029247025.1 Alphaproteobacteria bacterium
GCAAAAAATCAATTATCTTTTAAATATTTACATCTTAAATATGCAAAAACAGGAATTTTGGATGCTTTTTTTGAAAGTTATTTAAAAGATAATAATAAACCATTTTTAAAATGGGTAAAAGAGGACTACAGTCCCGAACAAATAAAAGCATCATTTAAAGTAAAAAAAATAAGTGAAATTATTAGTAGCTATATCTTAAGAAGAGAATGAACTAATTATTCTATATTCTGTAATAAAGCTAATTTTTTATATAAAGATGATTTTTCTAATAATTCGTCATGATTACCTATAGCAGAAATCTTTCCTTTATCTAATACAATAATTCTATTTGAATTAGTTACAGTTGATAAACGATGTGCAATAATTATAGTTGTTCTGTTTTTAGAAATACTTGAGAGTGTTTGCTTTATTTTATCTTCAGCTTCAGAATCTAATGAACTCGTAGGTTCATCAAGAATTAATATAGCAGGGTCTCTTAAGATAGCTCTTGCTATAGCTATCCTCTGTCTTTCTCCACCTGATAAATTAGCACCATTTTCTCCAATCATTGTTTCATAACCATCTGGTAATAATTTAATAAAATTATCAGCCTCTGCCTCTTTTGCAGAGGATTCAATATCTAATTGCTTAGCATTTTGATTTCCAAAAGCTATATTATCAGATACTGTTCCATGGAAAAGTAGGGTATCTTGAGAAACAATAGCAATATTTTTTCTTAAAGAAGAAATTTTAATGTTTTTCAGATTTTTTCCATCTATCAAAACATCTCCACTATAAGGGTCAAAAAATCTTAATAACAAATTTACTAATGTTGATTTACCTGAACCACTTGGCCCCACAACTGCAATAGTTTCTCCAGCAACAATTTCTAAATTAATATTATCTAATGCTGCAATATTCTTGTCAGAATAGTTATAAATAATATTCTTGAATGATATATTTCCTTTAAATGTTTTTATTTCTTCTGCATTACCATCATCAATAACCTTAGACCTAGAGTCAATTCCTCCAAAAACTCTATTAGCTGCAGCAGTTCCTTCTTGAAGAACAGAATTTAAAGTACCTAACGCTCTAGCCGGTCCTACTGCAATTAATAATGCACTAATAAACCCAGAAAACTCTCCTACTGTACTTGTACCTGATACAATTTGCCAACCAGCTAGAAGAATTACCAATGAAATTGCAATACCTCCAATTATTTCCATAACAGGTTCTAAGCCAGCTCTTGTTGAAATAACCTTAATAATAATTTTTTTTAATTCTTCAAAATAAGTATTAGCTTTTTTATTTTGAACATCTTCAAGTTGGTAACTTTTTATTAATCTAATACCAGAAAAACTCTCTGTTACAAATGCTGATGATTTACCTATGTGCTCTTGCATCAAATTTGATAAACTTCTGCTTCTTTTTCCAATTTTTACTATTGGAAATACAGCTAAAGGATATACAATTATTACTGCTAATGCTAAAGTCCAATTTAACCAAAACATTGATATAATTAAGCCAATTAATGTAAAAAGATCTCTTACTAAATTATTAAAGCTCCTTATTAATGCCTCTTTCATAAGATTTACATCATTCATTATTCTAGCTTGTAAATTACCTACCCTTATTGCATTAATAACATCTAAATCTAATTTTAATAATGAGTTAAATAAACTAGACTGTATTTTAAAAATAATAGTTTGCACTAATGTATTAATTATAACAGTTTGCTTATATAAAGCTGCACCCTTTATGAATGTCAATAATATTATAAATACTGGAATAAAAATAATTTTTGACCAATTAGCTTCTTCAAGAGATAGAAAGGCGTAATCTATTACTATTGGATATAATGCTGTAGTTCCTGCAATTAATATCATAAATAAATTAGCAATGATAAAAGAAAAAAGGTGTTCTTTACCATAATTTTTCCAAATTCTTTTAAAAGATTGAGTTGGTGACATAGAATCAGAATTAATCATTTAACTTCCTAATTTAAAATAATTAGTACCTTATAACTTAAAATGTATAATATTTAATTTAATTTCATATTAAATACTAGAAACACTTATAAAAATAATCTATCAAACAAATATGATGATAAATAAATACATTAAAAATATATTCAATTTTATAAATTATTTTACTTTAGCATGTATTATACCAATAGGCTATTTTGCCCCTTTAGGAGAATGGTTATTATTAAGTCTTTTATCTATAACAACACTTCTAAATATTTTTATTAATCATTCTAAAGTTATTTATAATAATTTATTTATTTTTAGTATTTCAATTTTAATAATTTTTATTTCTTATTTTTGGTCAATTAATCCCGAGAGAACTTCTGAAGTAATCGGACCTATTTCAGGTATTATTATTGCAATATTTATAGTATTAAATATTACTCAAAATAATAAAATACTTAATATAGAAAATTTAATTGGTATTCCCCTAATCATTACCTCTCTTTGCATTTTTTTAGATATGATATTCAATACTGAAATAAGATCATATTTAGCAATGTTAGCTGGAGATGCTCCCACCAGTAGAAGTGCAAATTTTGGAAGAGGAATTATTATTCTACTTACGATTATGCCTTTTTCTGTAGCAATGTATATAAATAAAGGTAAAATACTTCTAGCTTTAGGTGTTTTAATGCTAGTATCTACAATAGTAATATTAGGACCAAATCATTCAGCAAAAATAGCTTTGATTATTACCGTTTTATCATCAATAATAATATATTTTTTAGGGCCCAGGTCTTTTTTATATTTTGGAATAATTTCTATAATTTTTATATTATTTTTACCTATTATATCATCAAAAATATTACCTCCTATAGGTAGTATAGAAAAAAATAATTATTATGATGTTCCATGGCAAAAAACTGCTATTGGAGGATCAATAATACACAGATTATTAGTATGGGAATACGTAGCTAAAGAAATATATAAAAGACCTATATTAGGCCACGGAATCGGAACATCAAGATTAATTGGTCAGAATATTATTTTAAATGTACCCAATACTAACCAAGAAATTAAAGGAGGAATTCCTCTTCACCCTCATAATAATTTTTTAGAGATTTGGCTTGAGTTAGGATTATTGGGGATAATAATTATAAATATACTATGGATAAAAATTATTAAATATGGAATACAAATGAGAAAAGATTCTTATATTATTGGAACTGGTATATGTTCATCTATTGTTACTATCTTTATTATATCAAATTTAAGTTTTGGAGTATTTCAAGCTTGGTGGATGTCAATTATTGCTCTAATATTCCTAATAATTTTACAATTTAATAAGCAAGAATAAAAAATTAATCTATAGGTTTTTTTCCCCAAACTATCTTTGTCATACCTGGAATTAGAACATTATTAGCTATTTCATAAAATCCTGTATCTTCCATAATTTTACTTACCCAACTAGGAGTTATAGATTTAGCTGTCGGAGTAAATGCTAAGTGTTGTAATTGCCATAATGCCGCCAAATGGGGCCCGTTTCTATCATCTTCTACCATAAAGTCATGAACAATATATATGCCTCCAGAATTCATAATATTAAAGGCTTTATTGGCTAATTTAGGAATTTCCTCACCTGGAACTCCATTATACAGATAACTCATTAATACAGCATCAAATTTATTTGATGGCCAATTATAGTCAAGAGCATCACAACCCAGAAAGTGAATTCTATCAGAGAGCCCTGCTTCAGATACTTTTTTAATGCCAAGTTTAATTACATTTGGAAAGTCTATAATGGTAATATTTAAATTTGGGTGTTGTTCACATAAACGAATAGCAAATCCTCCAGTTCCTCCAGCTACATCTAGTAAAGTATTCACTTTAGAAAAATCAATCATTCGAGATAAAGTTAATCCTGGTCCAAGTGAACCTGCATGTTGTGACTCACTATATAATTCAGCCTCTTGCTCATTTTCCATCCATTTTGCATAACTATCAATATCACCTTCATTCATATTGTTAGTAACTACACCTTCTAACTGTTGCATGAATCCGTACATCTGTCGGTCAATTTGCAAACGAAGATAATCTCCAAAATCGTACTTTGCATCTTTTACTAAATATTTTTCTGCTCCTATTGAATTACTATAATTACCATTTTCACGGTTTAACAATCCTATACTAGTTAATGCCGTACATATAGTTGAAATACGATTTTCTGGCACTTTTACTTCTCCTGCCAATTCAACTGAAGTTAGTGATTTTTTTGAAAGAAGAGAGAATAAATTACAATGTAATGCTACAAATAATGCTTTAGAAGCCATAAATCCAAATGCAATATTCGATATTTCTTCTGCATTTTGAACTTGCTTCATACTTATCCCACGAAAATATAAATAATAAATGGCTTACAATATACCATTTCAAGTATTTGTACAAATTAAAGTACTTAATATAATTAATCTAATTTAGTATTTCTTACTAATTTCTATTGTTAGAGATAGCTGCAATAACTGAATCTAGAGATACCGTTCCTAAAGTTTTACCTTTATCATCAACTATTGCAGCACAACTATCTGATGTAGAAGCAATAATTGGCAGGGCTTCTTCAATAGATTTATTAAATAGAATTTTAGGACCATTTGCAATATTAGTTTTTTTCATAATAGAAGATATTTTTATTACTCGGCCCCTATTTATATCTTTTATAAAATCTGTGATATAATTATCTTTAGGCCTCAGCAAAATATCTTCAGGACTTCCTGTCTGAATGATTGATCCATCTCTTAAAATTGATATATTTACCCCAATTCTGATTGCTTCATTTATATCATGAGTTATAAAAACAATAGTTTTATTTAATTCTTTTTGAAGATCTAATAACATATCTTGCATATTCGTTCTAATAAGAGGGTCTAATGAAGAAAAAGCTTCATCCATTAATAATATTCCTGCATCAGTAGCTAAAGCTCTTGCCAATCCTACTCTCTGTTGCATTCCTCCAGACATTTGATGAGGATAATTATTCTCAAACCCAGTTAAAGCAACTCTATCTATCCATTTTTGCGCTCTTTGATTAGCTTCAATTTTATTTTTGCCTTGAATTAATAATCCATATGACACGTTCTGTATTACAGTACGATGTGGTAACAATCCAAATTTTTGAAATACCATCGATGCTTTATATCTTCTAAATTCTCGTAATTCATCTTCAGATATTTCTATAATGTTTTTACCATCAACTATAACTCTTCCTGCAGTTGGTTCTATAATCCTATTAAGATGACGAATTAAAGTTGATTTTCCGGATCCTGATAAACCCATAATTACATGAATTTTTTTAGACTTAATATCTAGATTAATATTTCTAAGTCCTAATACATGGCTGTGTTCCTCTAAGAGATCTTTCTTCGTTATTCCTTTCAGTAAATACTTCATCATACCTTTAGGATTATTGCCATAAACTTTATAAAGATTTTGGATACTTATATCAGTCATTTTTATGACCATTATTATGCTTCTGTAAACGCTCACCGTAACGTTGCAAAGATCTATCAAAGATTATAGCAAGTGCAACTATAGCAAGCCCGTTCATTAATCCCAGG
The DNA here is from genome assembly GCA_029247025.1 of Alphaproteobacteria bacterium. Taxonomy (GTDB): domain Bacteria; phylum Pseudomonadota; class Alphaproteobacteria; order TMED109; family TMED109; genus TMED109. The sequence continues at coordinate 5,561 of JAQWLZ010000067.1, forward strand.
GCTAAATATTGATTCTGAATAGCTTGTAGTACAGGAATACCTAATCCTCTAACACCTATCATTGACGCTATTACTACCATTGCTAAAGCCATCATAATAGTTTGGTTAATACCAGCAAATATATTAGGTAAAGCTAGTGGAATTTGCACCTCTATAAGACGTTGTTTTGTATCAGCCCCAAATGCATTTGCTGCTTCAAGAATATCTTTATCAACTAGTCTAATACCTAGATTGGTTAAACGTATAATTGGAGGCATAGCATAAACACAAATAGCTATTAATCCAGGCACTTTTCCTATTCCTAACAACATTAGAACAGGTAATAAATATACAAAAATTGGGATTGTTTGCATTACATCAAGTAAAGGATTTAATGTTTTTTGAACACGATCATAACGTGCCATCCATATTCCCAATGGCATTCCTATTATTATACATAAAAGTGTCGCGACAGAAATTAAAGCTATGGTAGACATTGTATCTTCCCACATACCTAAATACCCAATAAGTGTAAAAGTAAGTATTGAAGCTAATGGTAATTTCCAATTTCTAGATCCTAAATAGCATAACGATGCAATAATTAGCATTATGATTGGCCAAGGAGTATTAACTAAAAGTTTTTCAAACCATATCAAAAACCATAATAAAGGATCAAAAAAAATTTCTATAGATTCTCCATAGCTTCTTGAAAATGATCTAAAAGCATTATCAATTGCATTTTTTATATCTCTTAAACCACTTCGAGATATTTCTGGGAATTCTGTAAAGAAATCTATCATTCAAATCTTTCATACATAGAACATTTAATTCTAGTTAAATATACTTAAAGAGCCTCTTTAACATTCTGGGCAACTTCTTTAGGTACCCAGTTTACCCATATGTCATAAAATTTTTCAAGAAATGTAATAGCTCCATCTATACCTTGAGCTTGATTATCTTCCATATAAACGAGCATACTATTCATTACTTCTCCAGGAAATATTCTTTTACTGAAATATTTCATTACTTTATGCATTTCCTTTACGTCTGGTGTAACAATAGTTTTAACGATTGATTTAGTCCATGCTGAAGGTTTGGGATTTATACATACTTCTGGTCCTTTAGAAATACAACTGTCCCAATTTTCAGACCCAGCAAATGGAACTCCAAAATCCATTAACTTCATATTATATTTTCCTATTAATGAAGTTGGGGACCAATAATAACCGAGCCAATTATCTCCTCTTTGGGCCGCCTTTGTCATCGACGCATCTAAACCTGCTTTAGATCCTGGATCAACAAGCATCCAACCTTTCTTCTCCATTTCAAAAGCAATAAAAAGACTTTGATTAGATAACTGACATCCCCATCCTGCAGGACAGCCAATAAATGCACCTTTTGATGGGTCTTCCTTAGCAGGAAATAGGTCAGGTCTTTCTAGAATATCTAATACTGTTTTAAACTGTGGATTACGTTTTAATGTGTCTGGTGTAACCCACCATCCTTCTCCTAATTCAGTAATAGGACCATCACTAGCTGAAAACAAACGACCTTCTTCAACTGCTTTTTGAAGAGGTTCAGCGACAGAATTCGTCCATAACTCTGGTGCTACTTGGGGTCTTCCCTTTTCATTCATTGTAACAAAAGTAGCCGTTGTGGCTCCTGGAATTAATTCAACTCTACACCCATATCCTTCTTCTAAAATAAATTTATCAACATTTGCCATTAATGTCGCTGAAGGCCAATTCATATCAGCCATTTGGAATTCACAATTTGATGCTATAGATTTAAAAGATAGCAAGAAAAAAAATACGTAAAATATAAAAATTGAAAGTGATATTTTTTTCATTAAAATTTTTCCTACTTAATAATAAACTTATTACTATACTAATATATTTCTTAATATTAGGTTACTTATCTTTAAATTTAGAATTACGTTACTATTATAACCCGATAGTATAATAAAAATAAGCATTAGCTTCTGCTTTGGACTTATAAGGTAAATCTTGGTATTGAAAAGTGGCCGTTATTTTTTCATTTGATGACAAATACCTATCAAGCGCCAATGATAAAACTGGTCTCGTCGGATTAAATTCATTTTCTAAACTTACAGTACTTAGACCTATAATTCCTGTAGGCTCTATCTTATCTACGTTATGAATTAGATCATGTTCTACTCCTATGCTACCTCTCAATACACGGTCAGAAGCCATATTAATACTAAATTTTAGACCACTTACTATGGTTCCTAAACTATCTTTAATTCTATTAAAAGTAAGCGGAGAACTTAGCCCTACTTCCGTAAACCCTTCTTGTTGAACAGAAGAAAGTTTTGCTGCAAAATAAGGAATCAAATTACTATTTTCTGATGCCTTATAATTATATTGAAGCTCAGTTATATAACTTTGTGCTTCTATTTCTGTATATCCTATACCTTTTTCAGATGAGCCAACTACGTCTCTAGTTAAAATAGCACTTTTTAACTGATAAGCATTTGAAAATTTTATTTGATAACCTGATTTGTCAGCATGTTCGTTCCAAACAATAAGTGCACCATATAATGGTGTTTTATCTCTTAGTTCAAAAGTAGATGGTGTGTTGTGAATTAAATTTTTATGATAGAATCCTGCTACTCTTAAATTTTTGTTAATTTTATATCCTCCTACTAATACAAAACTATTATTTGAAGTTGTTGGATTAGATATTCTTGTATGACGACCACCTAAAGATAAACAAGCATTCTTCTCATTAAATAAATCACAATCATACGTATTCATATGTGCAAAATTTACTTCTGTAACAGATAATAAATTATTTATCCCGCTTATAACATTAGTTTTGGTATTTTTCTTTACCGATTCAATAGTATCCGGAGCCAAATCTATGGCCTCCACTACTAAATCCCAAGTAGTTCCAGAACTATTTTCTAACGTCCAATTATTTCTATAAGAATTTGAAACAAGACTACCACTAGTGTTAGTTATATTACTGCTAGTCAAACCAACTAAGGCAGAACTATAAGTAGTGCTAACCCCTAAAGTAGAACTTAAATCAACTCCAAAATTGGTTGTTCCAGAAACACTACTAAACGTTATTTTACCAAAATCAGAGGCGCTGTTTACGATAATATTATAGTTAGTTGGAAGTTTACCATCGTAGGTTAGAGCTGAGCCGGAAGCACCTTGAGAATTGTTTAGTGTGGTGATATTGCTATCAGTATCATTATAAATACTTATATTATTTCCTGCTGCAGAAATAGTACCCGTATTTGTTAATGTAGTGATAGTTGCTGAGGCATCATTATAAATTGCCCATTCATCCCCAGCAGATATTGTTCCTGAATTAGTTAATGTAGTTATTGTCCCTCCAATATTTTTAATAGCGAAGTCACCAGTCGTTGTTTTTATAGTGCCACTATTTGTTAATGTCTTTATTTCACCATCATTCCATATCCCACTACGTTTTGCTGAAATGGTTCCAGAATTAGTTAATGTAGTAATTATATTAAAAGTTGAATTAGATTGATCATTTATAATTCCATACTCGTCGCCAGCAGATATTGTTCCTGAATTAATTAATGTTTCAATAGTACCACCTTGAACAATTTTAAGACCACCGTCTTCACCAGCAGAAATGGTTCCGCTATTAGTAAAAGTAGTAATTGTACCTTTTGTCCAAAAGCCAGCATTTTCATCAGCAGATATTGTTCCTGAATTTGTTAAAGTTGTTATATTTCCTGCATTATATATACCATGGTCAGCTCCTGCAGATATTGTTCCAGAGTTAGTAAGTGTTTCTATAGACCTCTTACTTCCCGCAAGATTAGTAATACCCCTATCTTCCGCGGCAGATATTGTTCCCGTATTAGTTAATATGGTAATGAATCCACCATTTCTGAGTCCATGATTTGTCCCTGCAGTAATAGAGCCATTATTAATTAAATTAGAAATATTACCTGGTGAAGAATTCCTTAAACCAGCTGTTTGACTTGCTTCAAATGTTCCATTGTTAGTAATCGAAGTATTTGTACCATTTGCAGTCTTCACAGCAACATTTGTACTGTCTATAGTAACACCAGAATCAACAGTTACATTAGAACCATCTCCCTCTATTTCTAAGTCACTACAATTTGAGGAAATGGTTTTAGTTGAGCCAGATACTATTGAACAATCTGCTGCCGACAAATGTTTACTAAAAAATATACCAAATAATATTAAAACGAAAAATAACCGTTTCAATATGCTCCTCCTAAAATAATAAATTTTATAAAGAATGAATTAATAAGACTTAATGTCAATTTATTAAAATACTTACCATAATACTATATAATATGATATTGAGAAATAATAAGCCGCCTTAGCTCAGGGGTAGAGCACGTCATTGGTAATGACGGGGCCGCAAGTTCGAATCTTGCAGGCGGCACCATTATATGTATGATGTTATAATAAGGGGAGAATAAAAAAATGGCAGATAATTCATTTTCTTGGAAAGATAAAATTGTAGCAATAACTGGTGGAGGTAATGGTATAGGATTAGCTATAGCTATTGCCGCGAAACAATTAGGAGCAAAAGTTTCTATATCAGATATAAATGAAACTGACCTAAATTCAGCTAAAGATCAATATGACTTTAATGTGTGTCTATCTGATGCTGGCAAAGAAGAAGATATTTTAAATTTTATAAGTAATACAGAAGAAAATATTGGAGATATAGATATATTCTTTGCTAACGCAGGTGTTGCTAGAAGTGGAACTCTAGATACCTCAGATGAAGACTGGGATATTTCCCATAGAGTGAATGTAATGCATCATGTATGGGCTGCTAGAGCAGTAATTCCTTCTATGAGAAATAGAAATAATTGTCGTTTTATTACAACGGCATCCGCTGCGGGATTATTATCTGAAATTAATTCAGCATCATATTCTCTCACTAAACATGCGGCTGTTGGATTTGCAGAATGGCTGTCAATTGTATATGGAAAAGATGATAATGACGGAAATGCTGTCACTATATCATGCCTTTGTCCTCAAGGAGTTAATACAGCCATGACTGCTAATATGGAAGATGGTGGTGTTGCTGGAATAGATGGAATGTTAAACCCCAGCGATGTGGCAAAAACAGTAATAGAGACGGTAAGTAACGGAGGGTTTCTAATTCTTCCACATCCCGTAGTTGGAGAATATATTAAATTTAAAACAGCTGACTATCCAAGATGGTTGGGTGGGATGAGAAAACTATACGCTAAGTTTAAAGGATCATATTAGACTAAAACATTTAAATATACATGCTAGTATTTAATTAAAGTTTGTGTATGCTAATATTTTTTATTTCTTTGGGAGAGAATTTATTATGGCTAAAAAAATATGGAATCTTTATTTATCAGGAGAAATACATACAAATTGGCGAGATGAAATTAGAATCCTATGCGAACAAAAAGCTCTTCCAGTTATTATAAATTCTCCTAACACAATACATGAAGATTCTGACGACTGTGGTGTTAATATTTTAGGGAAAGAAGACGATAAATTTTGGCATGATCATAAAGGTGCTTCAATAAATGCAATCAGAAATTCTACTTTAATAAAGAATGCAGATATATTAATAGTAAAATTTGGAGAACAATATAGACAATGGAATGCAGCTTTTGATGCAGGTATGGCAAAAGCTTTAGATAAACCTATTATTACACTTCATGACAATAATCTTAATCATGCCCTTAAAGAGATAAACCAAGCTTCATCGGCATCATGTCGTTCAGTAGAACAAGTCGTTAATATTCTTTCATATTTAATTGATGGATCTCTAGAAAAACAAGCTTTAAATGTTGCTGAATAGTTAGGGAATATTTAATGAAAAAATTAAAAGGCTTAACCAGAAGAGCTCTTTTATCAGGCACAGCTATTTCAGTTATTCCTGCAAGCTCTATAGCTCAGTCAATTAATGAAGGCTCACCTGCCTGGATGAAAACTGCAGGGGAATCTTTTAATGAATATGGTTTTCCATCTTCTCAAGAAAAAAATACTAAACGTGAGATATTCCAACCATATGAAGAGTATGCCCCAGGAGCTGGTGTAGCAATGACACCTCTTGAGAAACTTGAAGGAATTATAACACCAAATGGATTACATTTTGAAAGAAGTCATAATGGCGTTCCTAATATAGATGTAAGGCAACATGAACTATTGATACATGGCTTAGTTGAAAATCCCCTGGTTTTCAAAATTGAAGATCTACTCAAATACCCTATGGAAACGAAAACATATTTTATAGAATGTGGAGGCAACAGTTTTTATAATTCTAATGCTTTTCCCATTGCTATAGATAGAACATGCGGATCAATTCATGGTCTTATGTCTACCTCAGAATGGACAGGAATTCCTCTTAAAAATATTTTAAGAGAAGCAGGAATTAAAAAAGAAGCTCTGTGGCTTTTAGCCGAAGGTGCAGATGCAGGCGCTATGAGTAGAAGTATTCCTCTGGAGAAGGCCTTAGACGATACACTTATTGCTCTTTATCAAAATGGAGAGAGAATTAGGCCAGAACAAGGTTACCCAATGAGATTAGTTGTTCCTGGTTGGGAGGGCAACATAAGCATTAAGTGGTTAAGGCGCATAAAGTTAACTAAAAAACCTACATACACTAAAGATGAAACATCTAAATATAGTGATTTACTAGCCAATGGGAAAACATTGCAATTCACTTTTCCTATGGAAGTAAAGTCGGTAATAACGAAACCAACTGCGGGAACAGTTCCATTGAAGAAAGGTCCTGTTCATATATCAGGTTTAGCATGGTCAGGACTGGGAAAAATTAAAAAAGTGGAAGTCTCTACAGATAAGGGAAAAACTTGGAATGTAGCCCAAATAGATGGGGAAAATCAGCAACTATCGCCTGTTAGGTTTAGATATAATTGGATTTGGAATGGCGAAGAATGTTCAATAGAGAGTAGAGCAACTGATAGTAAAAATAATATTCAACCGCAGAGAAAAGATTGGTCAATTAAATATGGCCTTGGACATTTATATCATAATAATTCAATTCAAATTTGGCGAGTAATGCCAGATGGACAAATATATAATGAATATGATGACCTTGCTCAAAATGAAAAATGGTCAGAAGAATAATATTGATTAGGATTAATATTAATGTCTAAATCAAAACTATATTTTTTATTTCTAATATTAATCTTTAATATTAGTTCAATTTCATCATTGATAGCTGATGATCATATAAACTTTAATCTAGGTAGAAGTATTGAAGAGAATTTAATTTCAAACGTTAATAGTGCTAGTGATAAAATTAATTCAGAACCTAATATTTTAAACTTAGACCAAAAAATTACCGATAAAATCATTAATAAAATTAATTCTAATAATATAAAAAATTCAATTAGAAATATAAACGACCAAAAGAATACAAGTAATATCAGTACTAATAAAGAATCAAGATTTTTTAAATATTTTAACTATAAAAATAATCCTATTAATTGGTACAACAGTTACTTAAGTGAAAGCGACATTCAAAATAGAATTATTAGTCAAGATATTTCAATTAGCCCTTCAAGCGTTAACTTACCTAGCGGAAATGGTACAGTTGAAATGGGAGAAAAAGTATATCAATCAAAATGTCTTTCATGCCATGGCACTGAAGGCAAAGCTGAAGAATTAGATCAAGAAGTAGAAAGTTTAAGAGGAGGTCAAAATTCAATAAAAATTATTGCCTTCGAATCTTTATCTGGAGGTTTGGGAAGCTTAAACTCTGAAATGCCTATAAGGTCAGTTGGTTCTTTTTGGCAACACTCTACTACTTTATTTGATTATATTAGAAGAGCAATGCCATATTTTGAACCGCAATCATTAACCAATGATGAGGCTTACGCTGTAACGGCCTATGTTCTATTTATTAATAATATAATAACTAAAGACCAAAATATTAATGCAGACACTCTTCAAAAAATAAATATGCCTAATAAAGCTGGTTTTATAGATTCCTGGGGACCTGATTGGTGGAGGTCTTGGATACACCAAAAATATTCTATTATTTTTACATGCTTTTTATTAATTGGAATTTTGCTAGTAATATTATTTGCTAGAAAACTTACACAAAATAAAAAATACATAAATATTATAAAAATTCTACTCACAACAACTATTTTTAGTTGGATAGGAATATTTCATGGGATTCCAATTGGAACACAAAAAGTATATAATAGTTATAATGATGTAAAATTAAATAATGGTGATTGGGAGAATATTCTCTTTGAACCTATCTTTGTAATACTCAGTTCATTTGTCATTATAACAACTCTTATTTGGGGACGAGGAATATTTTGTGGTTGGATATGCCCTTTCGGAACTATTCAGGATATGATTTATAAATTTAAGAGCTTTTTTAAGTTTATAACTTTTGAAGTACCAAATAATTTACATAATAAACTAATTTATACAAAATATATTATACTTGCTGCAATTGTTATTAGCGCAATATATACATCAGGCAATAATTTATTAATGGAATTTGAGCCATTTAAAACAATTATTGAAAATAAGTTTAATACTTCTACAATTCTTATTTTATGGTCTCTTGTTTTATTAAGTTTTGTTTTCTTTATAGAAAGAGGTTTTTGTCGTTATCTATGTCCTACTGGAGCAGCTTTAAGTTTGACTAGTCAGTTCCAGGTTATAAATTGGCTAACTTCAATAAAAGCTAACGGGTCTAAAGATAGTCTAGCATTCGCTCCAAGATGTCCTACAAAGGCAATAAAAAGTGATGGCTCTATAAATGAAAAAGAATGTATTCTATGTTTATCTTGTCAAATAGTTTACAATGATAAAAATTTATCTAAGAGAAATAAAAGCTCTATTCGAAAAAAAAGAAATAATAATTCTCCAGTTTTAGGAAAAAGCTAATTGATAAAAAATATAATTAAAAATTTATTATTTCTAATATTACTAATTATGAGTTTTTCTGCTGCTAAAGCAGATATGAATGACCCTCTGCAAAGTCGAATTAATCCAGGTATTGTTGCTAAACTTTTTCCAAGTGCAGAATTATTGGGAGCACCAACAGGAACTCCTCCCTATATTCCTGTCTATGGAACAGATGATAACGTAACTATAGATGAAACAATTTTAGCAAAATGGAGAATAGAGTTTTTACAAGTAGAAGCAAGAGAACCTTCAGCAGAAGAAACTAATGCAAAGATAGCTTCCCTTAAAAAAACAGGCTTTAAAAAAGAAATTGGTTTCTTATTTTCTACTTATGAAACTACTAAAGCCAAAGGATATTCAGGGGATCATTTTGATATTATTGTAGGATTAAAAACTGATGGTAGATTGGCTGGTTCAGTAATAGTCGAGCTACATGAACCTATGATTTGTCCAACTTGCGTTCCGCAAACTAAGCTTACTGCGCTTCATGATACATTTAAAGGGGCTAATATAAATAGAAGAGTGAATTTAAACTCTGGTACAGGTGGAGGCAGAGGTTATGATGGTGTAACTGGGGCAACTATTAGTGCCACCCTTACAACAAACGGTATTATTACTGCAGCTAAAAAAATATTAAGGCAAACAGGCTTAGGGGCAAATGAAGGGCCTTTTTATTTAGATGTTGATAGTTTTTTAGACTATAATTGGTCCGAATTAGTTAATTGGGGTGGTGTAGTAGGTAAATCTTTTACTAATGAAGGAATTCTTAAAGAACTGAACCCAGAGACTGAAGATTATATAAGAAACCCAGATAGAAATTTCACTACCATATATGCAGGTTTAGCAAGTCCAGCCTCAGTAGGAAAAAATATATTCGGAGGAAAGTGGTACTCATATCATGTATCTCAGTTAGCTACAGGAGATAATTTATTAGTGGTATTAGGTTCTGGTTTATATTCTTGGAAAAAAAACGACTATAAAAGAGTAAGCTTAGTTCAAAAAGATAAAAAATGGAAATTTACCAAAAATGAAGCTTTAAAAGCTACAGCATTAAGAATTAAAGAAAAGCCTAATCTTTCGCAAGTTGGTTTATTAAGAATTCCTAAAGAATGGGGATTTGATCCTCTTGAAAAATGGTCGCTCGAGTTTTCGGTAAATGAAAAATTTGTTAATGGTAGTTTTAGATTAAACTATGAACTACCAAAACAATTAATTACTGGAGATCCAGTAGCTTTAGAAGATGCAGGTTTAAGACCCATCAAAACGGCTTTTTTAGGTCTAATAAGAGAAAGTAAACTTAGTGGATGGCAGTCAGAATGGGCTAAACAAGATTATTCAATTATAATTCTATTTATTCTTCTAATACTATTAACTTTATTTTTAGTATTTCAAAAAAGACTTACATCTAATAAAAATATTCATAATTATATTAGATTTGGTTTTTTAACCATTACTCTAACTTGGCTTGGTTGGATAGCACAAGCTCAGCTCAGTATAGTCAATATAATATCTTATGCTCAAGCTTTAGTTCAAGGAAAAGGTTATACGCAATTTTTATTTGAGCCACTAATATGCATAATTTTTATTTATACTCTTTTTTCTTTAATTTTACTTGGTAGAGGAGTTTTCTGTGGCTGGCTATGTCCTTTCGGCGCTCTTCAAGAAATAGTTTATAAATTTGGAAGATTAGTAAAATTTCCTGAATTAAATATACCTTTTTGGTTAAACGAAAGATTATGGGTGCTAAAGTATATAATACTTATGGTGATTGCAGTTACAATTATTATTGGAAATGATTGGTCTTATAGTCTTATAGAAATCGAACCTTTTAAAACTGCTATAACTTCATATTTTGATAGAAGTTTACCATATGTAATTTATGCGGGCATACTTATATTTATAGGTCTTAGCACTGAAAGATTCTTTTGTAGATTTATGTGCCCTTTAGGGGCAGTTCTTGCCTTTCTGGGACGATTCCATATTTTTGATATGATACCTAGAAGACCTGAGTGTGGAAATCCCTGTCATTTATGTGAAAAGTCATGCCCTGTACAAGCAATTGCTCCATCTGGGAAAATAAATATGAATGAGTGTTTTCAATGTCTTGACTGCGAAGTAGAATACTATGATGACAGCAGATGTCCGCCATTAATTTTTGAAAAAAAAGCGATTCAAAAAATACCTCAAAATTAACTATGTTTTTTATAGAAAGCTACCATATATAGTACCTATGCGAAGGAAATACATATAAATGTGTATTTTTTTTAAAAATAGGTTGAACTTATTTTGAAAATAGGTTTTTCTTATAGCTAGAGAGAGTCGTTTTTAGAGATAAAGACGACATAAGATGTCGTTCATTATAATAATGAGCGATTTATGTATAATAATTCTTCATCTACAATTATAGATGAAGAATGTAAACACGGGAGGAATTCCCCATATGACAAGAATTTTGAAATATGGCTTCGTGGCTGCAGTATTTGCAGCAACATTAGGTATGGTCTCAAGTGCATTTGCGCAAGGTGTTGACGTCCTTAGAGGGGGCGGCGGTGCTCAGCCAAATTATGTAACTGATGACATGCTTTTAAATGCTCATGTGGATCCAATGAATTGGATGCACTATGGTAAAGACTATGAATCAACTCGTTACCATCAAGCTTCTCAAATCAACCAGTCTAATGCTGCTGATTTAGTTGCTAAATGGTACTTGTCTTTTGGTGTTCTAGAAGGACAAGACAGTCAGCTTAATGTAGTTGGCGGTCAAGGATATGTAACTACATCATTCAACAGAGTTATTTCTGTTGATACAGCAAGTGGTGACATAATTTGGAAATATGAGCGTGAGCTTCCAGCTGACGTATATCCAGAACTATGTTGTGATGTTGTGAATCGTGGTGTTCAACCTTACTTAGACAGTGTATATTTAGCTACTCTAGATTCTCATCTAGTTCGTTTAGCTAATAGCACAGGTGAAGTATTGTTCGACGTTGCTGTAGGTGACTACACATATGCTGAAACTTCAACAATTATGCCAATGGCTCTTAAAGGTAAAATAATCCAAGGTACTGCTGGTGCTGAATACGGTGTTCGTGGTTGGGTTCGTGCTTTATCAGCTGAAGATGGAAGTGTTGTATGGAATACATACACAATTCCAGCTGAAGGTGAGCCAAATGTTGATACATGGGCAGGTGAATCATGGAAATATGGTGGTGGTTCAGGTTGGATCACTGGTTCATACGACCAAGATTTAGATCTTCTTTACTGGCCAATTGGTAACCCTGGACCTGACTTTGATCGTCACGTACGTCTAGGTGATAACCTTTACAGTAATTCAACATTAGTACTTGATCCAAACAATGGTGCTATCAAAGGTTGGTTCCAATACACTCCAAATGATCCATATGATTATGACGGTGTAAATGAAGTAATCTTAGCTGACATTGATGGAAAAAAAGTATGGCTACACGGTGACAGAAATGGTCACTTATACTCAATCGATAGAACAAACAATCGTTGTAACTGGGTTGTTGCAATGGGTAAAATTAACTGGACTCCAGGCTTCCGCGACAACTGTCGCCCAATTATGGCTTGGGAAGAAGGTGGTGACCCAACTATGGATGTGGTATATGATCGTGTAACTAAAAACATTGCTCCTTCACTTGACGGTGGTAAAGAGTGGCACCCAATGTGTTATTCACCACGTGTTAATAAAGTGATGGTTCCGCTTTACAACTTCTCTATGGATCTTCAAGCGAAGAAAATGGAGTGGCGTCGTGGTGAGTGGTACCTAGGTGCTAAAGTTATTACTTTTAATTCAGGTAATGGCGCGATTAAAGCTTTTGATGCATCAAACGGTGACATTTCATGGATCCGTCCATCAAGTGCTCCAGCAACAGGTGGTATGCTATGTACTGCAGGTGGCTTAGTATTCTATGGTGATGCAGAAGGTTATTTCCACGCTGTACGCGATGACACTGGCGAAGAACTTTATCAGTTCAACGTTGGTACTGGTGTACACGGAAACCCAACAACATATACAGTTGACGGACAACAAATGGTGTCTGTAGTTGTAGGTGCTGGTGGTGGTGGAATTTGGCCACTAAGTTATGGTGAATGGCTTAAAAACCATACTAAAGGCGGCGGAGTATTTACTTTCGGTTTAAACTAGTAAATACCTAAGCTTTTAGGATAGCTAATTTAAGGGAAGGTGAAATTCACCTTCCCTTTTATTTTAATTTAATTTAGATTTACATTTGAAAATTTTTAAAATTTACACTAAATTTATAGCCAAAAATATAAATTGATATATATATAAGTAGTATTATAGGGAGTAAAAATAAAATGAAAACTATCATAAAAATATTAATATCTATGGTATTTCTTAGTATCAGTTTAGTGGGTAATTCTATTGCAGGTGAAACTTTAGATAACATTCGAAAAACTAACAAAATAATATTATGTGCGGGCCCTTATGCTTGGCCTTACACTTCTACTGCAAATTATCCAAGAGGTTTTGATATTGACATAGTGAGTCAAATTGCTGCTAAAGAACAACTAAATTTGGATATTTACTGGGCAGAACAAAAAATGCGTGGTGGGTTAGGAAAAGCTCTTCGTCATTCTATTATGAAGGGACGTTGTGATTTATACATGGGTATAGCAAATAGTGATAGCTCACAGGAAGAAATTGAAGAAAAAAACTTAGTCTTTACAGTTGCATATTTAGGAGTAGGCTATGTTCCTATTGCAAATCCAGAAGTAGAAGACTTTAATAATCTCGAGGATATTAAAGGTAAATATAAACCAGGTGTAGCCATGTCTACTGCTATAGATGGTTATTTATTTTATAATGGCTATGACCGAGATTTATTTGCTAGAAAACCAACTGAAATTGATGGGGTTGCTAAACAGGAAATTTCGATGGCCTTAGTGATGTCTACCCAGCTAGCTAAAGCAAGATTAAAATATAAAGATGCTCCTTTCAGAGTTATAAGAAGCTTTACTCCACCTTTAGAATTGAGTTGGAATGTAGCTGGTGTAATTAGAGGCGGAGATAGTGAATTACTAGATTTATTAAATACTCATTTAACTGAAATGATGAATGACGGTACAATAGCTAAATTAGTAGAGAAATATAATGTACCATACTTTAAACCTTTTGAAGAAGTAGGAAGTACTTATACAGCTACCGAAGAACTTAAAGAATAAAATATTTTATATTATTGGGAGAAAAAAATGATTTTAACGAGAAAATTTTATATTAATTTATTTTTTATAGTCACACTTATATTATTTTTTGCTAGTGCTGTGTTCGTTACTAACTCAGTAGCTAAAGATGATATGGATTTATATGGAGATATGCTAGAAGATGATATGGTTAATCCATTTGAAGGAGATGCTGAAGCTGTAGCAGCGGGTTATGAAAGATTTAATAGTAGATGTTCTTATTGTCATGGTATGAGAGGAATTGGAGCTAAGGGACCACCATTAACTCGAGGATATTTTAAAAAGAGTGGAGGTACAAATATTAACCTTTATTCAACCATAGCCTCAGGATTAACTATTAATGGGCAACCTACTCAAATGGGTGCATTTTCTAGAACTATTGAAGATGATGATATCTGGAGAATTATTGCTTATATGAGACAAGAATACAAAGATAGAAAAGCCGCTGGTAGTGAATTTAAATACGGAGTATATCCATAATAATATAGACATTTAATAAAGGGCAAGTGATGTTTGTCCTTTATTAACTGACTGGCATACCTATTTCTCTTAAAAGTTTCTGTAATATCATTGCAGCATAGTCTCTATAGTCTTCAGCGATCATCATAAACGCTCCTCTACCACCAATTACTCCTCTTTCAAAGTAACCATCTAAAAAAGGTTCTTCATTTATTATTACTAAACCATTAACAGTTATATTTTCTTCAATGGCTAGGTTTCTTATATTCATTGGATGAATACCATTATTGGCTCTGCCATCACCTGAGACGTCAATTACTTTTCTTCCGCTGTTAATATTATTATTTTTAATTTCATTAATTGAGAAACTTAAAGCACCCGCTATTGAAGTTTGTCCACCAGCAATAATTCTAGGTGACCTTCTAATTATTCTTGCATATTCGGCAGCATCTGCTGCATCTTTAATTATATTCCATCCACCTACTAATGCCTGTTCTTCATTATCAGACCATTGAACCATTGCAACTGCAATTCCGTTTCCTCCTGAAGACTCAATAGCAGCTATGATATCAGGGTGTCTAAATGCTGCTCCAACCCCTCTAATTTGCAATTGATATTCCTCTTCATCAACACTAGAAGACACGTCAACTGCTAATACAAGCTCTAAATCTACATAAATATTTTCTGCCAATATATTTTTATTATAAAAAAATACTAAAATTAAAAATATTATTTTATATAACTTAATCTTCATTATCTCTCCTGTTTTGAATCATTCGTAATTCATTTAGAGCCCATTGAACAGTTTTAATAACATTCTTATCTTTATCATCTTTAAGAGACTCTAATGAGTTTATAACTACTTTTGACGGCTCCCCAATTTCTCCAAGAGCCTCTGCAGCTAATGCTCGATATTGAGAGTTTTCATGGTCTAATATTATTAATAAATTTTTAACAGCTCCTTTAGCACCCTCTCCTATTTCTGCAAATGTTTTTAAAATATTTGGTGTTAATGAGTCATCATCATATTCAAGCATAAAAATTAATTCTGGTACTGCTTTATTTCCCTTTACTCTTAAAGCCTGAATAGCTGCCCATTGAACATTTACGTCAAAATCTGATAAAGCTGTAACTAAATCAGGTATTACATCATCTGCTTCTTCTCCCATATTAGCTAAAGTATCTATTGCAACTCTTCTAATGACGGGAGATCCTCTATTCATATAATCTACTAACTTATTTTTAACGGGTAATGCTTTTTTTCCAAAATTAGCAATACCTTTGATTGCAGCATAACTTACACGTTGATCAGGGTCATCTATAGATTTTAGCAAAGTATCTACTATTGCATAAATTACCATTTGTTTTGCTTCAGCAAACATCAGGAAATTTCCCTCTATCTTTGGGCCAACCTTAGGCCAAATCATTTCATCAGGTTCAGCTAACCATCCTATTTCTCCTGGCATAGAGTCATCACCCCCAATTTTTCTAAGTGCGATAACTGATTCTAATCTCACATTAATATCCTCATGTGTAGAATTTTCAATTAAGAGCGGAACTGATACCATAGCTTTTGCTCTTAAAGCTCCTAGTGATCTAATACATATAATTCTCATATATAATTGATCTTCACTGTCTTTAAGGGGTTTAGAGACTTCATCCATCATAGCAGCAACAGAAATAGGCCCCATTTTCCCTAAAGTTGATAATGCTGCATTTCTAACATAATCTTCCGGGTCTCTTAACAACCCTACCAATTCAGGAACAGCCATAGCTGATTTTTTTCCGAATGAAGTTAAAGCACCAGCTGCAGACCATCGAATTTCCCAATTTTGATCTCCTAAAGCTTCTATTAAAGCCGGTACAGTTTTATTAGCTTGTCCTCCTATTCTT
>JAQWLZ010000001.1 GCA_029247025.1 Alphaproteobacteria bacterium
CTTTGTATATTTCAGTTTTGTATAACTGACCATTTTCCCAGTAATGAATATTTTCACCATCTCTTTTACCGTTTTTATAATTATTTTTCTTTTTTAACTGACCACTCTCATAATAGATTAAATATTCACCTTCTAATTTACCATCTTTGTAATTACTTTTACCCCCTAACTGACCATTATCATGGTACCATAACTGTTCACCTTCTTTTTTACCGTCTTTGTAATTACTTTTACCCCATAACTTACCATTCTCATCGTACCTTAAATATTCACCTTCTTCTTTACCGTCTTTGTAATTACCTGTTTCTTTTAACTGACCATTCTCATAATATTTAAAAACTACTTCATCTTCTAATTTACCCTCTTTGTAATTACTTTTACCCCTTAACTGACCATTCTCATAATAATGTACCCATTCACCATCTCTTTTACCGTTTTTATAATTATTTTTCTTTTTTAACTGACCACTCTCATAATAGATTAAATATTCACCTTCTAATTTACCATCTTTGTAATTTCTTTTAAATCTTAACTGACCATTCTCATAATACTCTAAATATTCACCTTCCCTTTTACCGTCTTTGTAACTAACTTTAATTGTAATTATATTTTTATCTTTATAAGCATACCAAAGTATATTTCCAGTAAAAGGTACATCTGAATTTTTCTCATAATACAATCCATCTCTTTGTACCAAGTCATCCATAGAGACATCTTTACTCCAACTAACGGAAGTAAATAAAAGACAGGATATAATAAGTAAGTATTTCATAAGATTAGTATAGGTAATTCTCTATGAATACCAAAATTGTATTATGAATTAAGAACTGCAGTTGTTCATTATAGGGTAAGATTTACCTCTACTTTGAATCAACTTTGAATCTGGTGAATTCAGGATTAAATTATTGAAAACAATCACTTATCAAAATGGAACTTATGAACCCCAATAATTCCCAACCTTTGAATCAACCTTTGGATCTAATGACTCAAAAATGGGAGAAAATCAAGACTCTTTGAATCAACTTTGAATCAAGGGAAATCTCTGTAATCGTTGGTGAGTAAGGGTTTCAGTTTTAGGAATTATTCCCACTCAATCGTTCCTGGAGGTTTTGAAGTTATATCATAAGTAACTCTATTAATTCCTTTTACTTCATTAACAATTCTAGTTGATACTCTATTTAAAAAGCTATGTTCAAAAGGATAAACTTCAGCGGTCATTCCATCAACTGAAGTAATTGCTCTTAACACTAATGCTTTATCATAAGAACGCGAATCCCCCATTACACCTACACTTTTAACAGGTAATAACACACAAAAAGCTTGCCAAATTTTATCGTATAAGTTTGCATTTCTTATTTCTTCAATAAAAATATTATCTGCTTTTTGTAAAGTTACTATAGAATCATTGGTTATTGTTCCTGGGATTCTAATTGCCAAGCCTGGTCCTGGAAAAGGATGTCTTCCTATCAAGTTTTTAGGAAGACCTAACTCATCCCCTAATGCTCTTACTTCATCTTTAAATAATTCTCGTAAAGGCTCAACTAATTTTAAGTTCATTTTTTCAGGTAAACCTCCTACATTATGATGAGATTTAATTGTTACAGAAGGCCCCCCTGAAAAAGATACTGATTCTATTACATCTGGATATAATGTTCCTTGAGCTAAAAATTTTATATCTCCTAATTTTTTTGCTTCAGCTTCAAAAACCTCTATAAATTTATTACCTATAATTTTTCTTTTTTTCTCAGGATCACTAACACCTTGTAAAGCTTCTAAAAATATTTTAGAAGCTTGAACATTAATAAACCTCGAACCAAGTCTTTTTGAAAAAATAGTATTGATCTCTTCTGCTTCACCTCCTCTAAGTAGTCCATGATCAACAAAAACACATACTAGCTGGTCTCCTATAGCTTTGTCTAAAATAGCTGCTGTAACTGATGAATCTACGCCTCCCGATAAACCACATAAAACTTTTTCTTCACCAACCTGATCTTTTATAATATCAATTTTATAATCTAAAAAGGACTCCATACTCCAAGTATTTTTACAAGCTGAAATTTTTTTAACGAAATTATGAATTATTTTTTTTCCTTCCAGTGTATGAACTACCTCAGGGTGAAATTGAACACCATACTGTTTAGACTCTTCATTTGCAATTACAGCATAGGCAGCTCCTTCAGTTTCAGCAACTACATTGAAACCCTCTGGCATTTTTACTACACTGTCTCCATGACTCATCCATACTTGATACTTCTTTCCAATTTCCCATATCCTATCAGTTAATGAACAAGATGATATTACTTTAATGTTTGCTCTTCCAAATTCGCTTGTGTCTGACGATACTACAGAGCCACCAAGTTGTTGGACTAAAACTTGCTGTCCATAACATATTCCTAAAATAGGCCTTCTCATTTCAATAATTTCTTTTTGTATTCTTGGGGTTTCTATACCTAAAACAGAAGAAGGACCTCCAGACAAAATAATTCCTTTAGGAGTATTTGTGTTAAGATATTCACTAACTTTATTATAAGGCACTATTTGACAAAAAACGCCTTCTTCTCTAACACGCCTTGCTATTAATTGTGTAAATTGGCTTCCAAAATCTATAATTAAAATATTATCACTATTAAATTTATCGACTATATTAAAATTATTATTCATTATTTGCCTCATAAAATGCAATTTTATTTTTTAAATCGTAAAAATCATCACAACCAAATAAACAAATCAAATCTAGTTGATTTAGATGATATTTAGCGCTTTCTAGATCATCCATTTCTAGATAAGTAATAGCAATATAATGATGAGCACCTGTAAAATTTTCATCCAAAGATATTGCTTTTTTATAAAAATTAATTGCTAATTCATAATTTTGTAATTGCCTCTCTACATAGCCTAATAAATTATAAGCCTCATAGTCAGCAGTATTATTTTCTAAAAAAACCTTTAAATTATTTCTAGCTAACTCGTATTCACCTGATTCAATAGTATTTTGAATATCTTTTTTATCCATTAAAATTTTATTATCGTTAACTTTAGCTGGAGGTTCTTGCATATTAGCTAAAACAAATTTAGAAAATAATATAAAAACTATTACAGTAACTAAAAAATATCTCATTTCATTTTCCTAATTAATTCTAACTAGTCTTGCTAGAAAAAAACCATCACATTTATGAAAAAATGGCGTTAATTGACAAAAAGGCTCTTTACTATACCACTCTTGCGATTTAATAATACTATTCCATGAATTTTGCAAATCTACAATTTCAAAATTAGAATTATTTTTTAAAAATAAGTTTATTTGCTCTTTATTTTCGTTATCCAAGATTGAACAAGTTATATAAACAATTTCTCCACCAATTTTTACTAAACTTGCTCCATAATTTAAAATATTTTGCTGAATATCTAATAAATTTTGAAATTTATTTTGATTCAAATTTAATTTTTCTTCTGGTCTTCTTCTCCAAGTACCACTTCCAGAACAGGGAACATCGCAAATTATTCGGTCTGCCTGTATATTTATACTATTATAATTCTTTTGAATAATAATCTTATCTTTTACCTTTAATCTTATAGCCCTTTCTTTAATTCTTTCTAACCTATTAGGATCAATGTCTGTTGCAATTATTTTTATATTTTCTACTAAATCAGATATTGCTAAAGATTTTCCTCCAGCTCCAGCACATAGATCAATAATTGTTTCTTTCTCTTTAACTCCGCATAGTAAAGATACTAACTGGCTTCCTTCATCTTGAACTTCAAATAAACCTTTTTTAAATTCTTTTAAATGATTAATTGCCGTTCTTTTACTTACTCTTATGCCAATTGGAGAAATAGGAGTAACATCTGACTTAATATTATAGTTTTTAAATTTATTAATAATATTTTTTGGAGATGTACCTTTTTTAACTCTTATATCAAAATGCGCCTCATCGAACATACTTTCGCATGCTTCTTTATAATTAGTTAAATAACTCTCATTAATTTTTTTAAGTAACCATTCTGGTAATGAATTTTTAATGTAATTGTCTTCGCTTATCTCAAATTTATTTATTTTCAAAATAAAATCATTAATATTTTCATTCATTTTAATAGCATAAGGACCATCATCAAAATAACCTATTAATTCATCTTTCTTACAAATATGAAAAATATAATAAATAATTGTCATCTCAAGAGAGATGTTATCAAGTA
This sequence comes from Alphaproteobacteria bacterium, assembly GCA_029247025.1. Classification (GTDB taxonomy): domain Bacteria; phylum Pseudomonadota; class Alphaproteobacteria; order TMED109; family TMED109; genus TMED109. The sequence continues at coordinate 4,195 of JAQWLZ010000001.1, forward strand.
AAGGATATTTATTTCGGATATAATTTAAAATATAATACCTTTTAAATACTCCATATATAGTGTTAGAAATTTCTTTTTTATCTTTAGAACCTGCATATCTATTTTTGCGTAACCAATTAGTTAAATTAATTTCTATATTATAGTTATTATTTATTTTATTGGTTAAAATATTATCAATAATTTCTACTACAGATAATAAACGAGCTCCCGGTGTCAAGTATCACCAGTTTTATAATTAGGAGCTTCCTTTGTAATTGCAATATCATGAATATGGCTTTCTTTAACTCCAGCACTTGTAATTCTTTGAAAAACACATTTAGTTTGCATATTAGTAATATTTTTATTACCGGTATATCCCATAGCTGCTTTTAAACCGCCTATTAATTGATCAATAACTGACGAAACTAATCCTTTATATGGAACTCTTCCCTCAACTCCTTCTGGAACTAATTTCATTTGGTCGGTAATATCTTCTTGAAAATATCTATCAGCAGACCCTCTAGCCATAGCTCCTAATGAGCCCATACCCCTATAAGATTTAAATGTCCTTCCCTGATATAAAAATGTCTCGCCGGGCGCTTCTTCTGTTCCAGCCAAAAGTGAACCAACCATCACTGAGTCTGCTCCAGCTCCTATAGCCTTTGCAACATCACCTGAAAATCTAATACCTCCATCTGCAATTACAGGAATTTTCTTATTTTTACATACTTTTCTTGCTTCACATATTGCAGAAAATTGTGGAACTCCTACTCCTGCAACTACTCTTGTAGTACATATGGAGCCTGGCCCTATACCTATTTTAACTGCATCTACACCAGCTTTAATTAATGCTTCTGCCCCTTCTGCAGTAGCAACATTACCTCCAACAACCTCTATATTTTTATAAGCTTTTTTTATGTTTCTTATTGCATCTAAAACTCCTTTGGAATGACCATGCGCGGTATCAACAACTATTGCATCAACTCCTGCCTCTACTAATGCTTTTGTTCTCTGCATACCATCACTTCCAACACCAACTGCTGCAGCCACTCTTAAACGACCTTCATTGTCTTTAGTAGCTAAAGGATATTTTTCACTTTTTTTAATATCTGAAACTGTGATTAATCCTACGCATCTATTTTTTTTGTCTACTACTATGAGTTTTTCTACCCGAGTACTTGTTAAATCAGAAATTGCGTCCTGTCTTTTAACTGTATCTGGAACTGTTAATAAGTTCTTCTTAGTCATTAAATTCTCAACTAATTCATCTGGGTTTTCAGAAAATCTTACATCTCTATTTGTAATTATACCCAATAATATTCCATTTTTATCTGTTACTGGAAAACCAGAAACTCCATGGATTTTTTTTAATGCTAATATATCTGCTAATTTATCATCTGGTCTTACAGTGATAGGATTTACGACCATACCAGATTCAAACCTTTTAACAATTTCTACTTCTCTAACCTGCTCTTCAATTTTATTATTTTTATGAATTACACCAATACCTCCTGATTGCGCCATAGCAATAGCTAATCTTGATTCTGTTACTGTATCCATTGCTGAAGATATCAAGGGAATATTTAAATATATTTTTTTTGTAAACAAAGTTTTAGTATCAGCATTACTTGGAAGAACCGAAGAAGCTGCTGGTCTTATTAATACATCATCAAAAGTAAAAGCTTCAACTAATTTCAATAATTATCTCTCTTTTTTTTATATAAATAGTTTATATACTAATTATTTACAGAATATACATAATTATTTAATTACGCCAAGTCCTGATTATTAAAATTTAAACCAATTAAAAATATTTCTGCAGAATCTTTTCTACTTGCTGTTGGTTTAAAACGTTTAATTTCTGAAAAGTTTGCTCTCATATTTTTTACTAAATCTTCTTCACCCTTACCTCTTATTAATTTACAACAAAAGGTTCCATTTTCTTTTAGTAATTGAATAGCTGCTTCTAGAGCTAATTCAGCTAATAGTAATGATCTAGTTTGGTCAGTACTTTTATGACCAGATGCATGCGGAGCCATATCAGAAATTATTAAGTCCGCTTTACTGTTTAGTTTTTGTTTAATAAGCGTTATAATTTCTTCATCCATAATACTTCCATTTATGAATGTAACACCTTCTATAGGTTCAATATCTTGAATATCTATAGAAACTATTTTTCCTTTATTAGGAGACCCTATAAGTTTGCTGGCTACTTGACTCCATCCTCCAGGTGCAGAACCTAAATCTACAACCGCTTGTCCCTTTGTAAAAAAATTATATTTTTCATTTATTTCTATTAACTTATAAGCAGATCGAGATCGGTAACCATCATTCTTTGCAGCAATAACATAAGGGTCATTTAATTGACGCTCCAACCATCGCCTAGAGGAAACAGATTTAGCACCTTTTTTAACTTTTACTTTAACTCTAGAATTGTTTATTAAATTGTTAGCCATATAAAACCTTTATTAATTTATAGTTTCTAAATTAAAAAATGATTTTAGCATCTTTTCCACTAAATGTCTTTGAACCTTGCCCGTAGTACTTCTTGGTATATCAGTTTCTTTAATAACTAATATTTCTACAGGCTGTTTATAACCTGCTAAATATTTCCTACATGATTTTTTTAAATCTTCTATAATAATTTTTTCTTTATCTTTTTGACTAATACTAATAATAGCGATAGGAGATTCTCCCCATTTTTTGCTTTTTATTCTTACTACTACAGCTTCAGTTATCAATTCATGCCTGAGCATTACTCTTTCTATCTCTGCAGGATAAATATTTTCACCACCGGATTTAATCAAGTATTTTTTTCTATCAACAAAGTCTAAAGTATCTTCCCTGGTTCTTTTCATCATATCTCCCATGTGGAACCATCCTCCTCTAAAGTCCTTTAAATTAGTCTCTTCTGCATCCCAATATCCGCTAAATAATGTTGGCCCTCTAACAGCACATTCACCGGGCTTCTCATACCCCACTTCTTTATTATTACGGACTAATTTTACTTCGCAAAAGCTACTTTGTACTTTCGACAAAGAAAAATTATTTTTATTTTTTTCTATAATACCTTTTGACGCCGGAGGCATTCCAGTTTCAGTTGAGCCAAAAGAATTAAGATAAGGAGTATCTAGTAGTGAAGTAATTGTTTTGATTTGATTTTTAGGAATCAAATCAGCCATAGCACCCATTGCTTTAATACCCTTAACTTGAATTTTTTTTCCATCAATAAAATTGATAAATTCTTCTAACATTCCTGGCATTAATACTAACCATGATAATTTATATTTTTTAATTAAATTCATAAGTAACGTCGAATCAAATCCATCTACAATTGCCACAGAACCTCCTATTAAAAGTGACCCAATAGAAAGATCCGTAGATGCCATATGAAACATTGGAGCCCAAGCAGGAAAAGTATCCTTTTTATCCACATTATATTCAAATACAAAATATAAAGCTCTATAAATGAATGCTCTATGAGAAATTTTTGCCCCTTTAGGATAACCAGTGGTTCCTGAAGTAAATAAGATTACAAGAATATCTTCACCACCACCTAAACTTTTTCCTAAATATGGTTCTGAATTAGTAACTAATTTTTCAAAGCTTAAATTTAATGAAATAAGTTTCTTATTTTTTATAGAGCTTAATTTATTTTTACTTTTAAACCTTGGAGATAAGACAATTAATTTTGGTTTTACTAAATTTATACAATAATTTATTTCATTGTCAGATAGCCTCCAATTAATTGCAACTAATACAGCGCCAACTTTAGCACATGCCATTTCTATTTCTACGAACTCCATTCTATTTTCAGAAATAATTGCTATTCTATTTTTTGGCCTAATCCCTTTATTGATAAAAATTTTTGATAATTTAAGAATTCTATTTAGTGTTTCATTATAATTATATTTTTTACCCTTAGCGTTTATCAATGCTAGTGCTTTAGGATTATTTTTTGCTTGTGTTTCGAATAGCTCAGCTACAGATAAACTGGCAGCTTTTGAAACTAAAATATTATCTTTTTTCATATTATTCTGGTGGTTTCATCGAAAATGAATCTATTTCTTTTTCGCTGTCCTTATTTTTACTTAAGTTCATTATATCCATCATTGGTAATGAATTATCTGTTGACCATTCTGCTAATGATGATTCATAAAGTTTATTATTAGGAAATTTTAATATTTCAGACATGACAAACCATGATAACGCGCTTTCTAAACCAGCATTACAAAATGAAATTTGGCCATCTTTTTTAGATATTCCCGAATATGTAAATATTTTTTCTAAATCATCTTTTTTTTGAAAAGATAAAGCATCATTATTAAGCAACCAATCATTTGGAATATTTATTGAATTAGGAATTGTTCCTGAACGAAGTGAAGGAAAAGATGAATTGATTCCCATATACATATCAGAAGACCTTGCATCAATTAAATAACCATTTTTACTAATGACTTTTAATATATCTTCTTTATTAGCTATGATATTATTATTGATTTCAGATTTATAGACCTTTTCTTCTAGAACAGAAAACCCTGTTTCTATATCATTATCCCAATCTTCCTTCCAACTTTTTAAGCCTCCATTTAAAATAGAAATATTTTTATGCCCCAAATATTTAAATGTAAAATATATTGAAGCTGCTTCAGCCATATCATATTTACCTAATCCAGGAGCTACTATAATAACATAATCGGAAATAGATATACCTAACGAACCTATTAAAGCTTCTAGAGTACTCTTAGAAGGCATTAATAACGGCATTTTTTTTCTAGTTTCTCTCCAACCATCTGCATAAAAATTAGTAAATATAGAACAAGGAATATGCGCAAGCTCATAGTCTTTCTTAGATCTATGAATTTCTAAAACTTTAATATTGTCATTACATATTTTATCTTTTAACCAATCTTTATTAACCAATGGGGTTGCATTAACAACATTAAAATTAAAAATTAAAACTAAAAAAAATAAAATATATTTTTTAAATACAAACATAAAACATCCTTAATTATAAACATTACTATCGATATATTATATTATATGTGATTACAATATTAAGTATAGATTTGCACAATACAATTTTTCTGTATTATTCTGTATCTTAAGCGGTAATAACTTAGGTTGTTATCAATTTTTAACTAAAAGTAAGAAAGGGAGGATATCTTATGTGGAAATCTCCTGTAGTTCGCGAAGTAGCTGTTGGTCTAGAAATCAACTGTTACGCTTGCGCAGAAATCTAATCTGAAAGATTAGTTATGATATTCTCACCAGCTTCTGTACCGAAGCGTAAATAGGATTATATAATATGTATATTCGTGTGCTCGGAGCAGCTGCTGGTGGGGGTTATCCACAATGGAATTGTAATCACCCAAATAGTAGATCAGCTAGAAATAAAGACCCTAATGCAATAGCTAGAACCCAATCCTCTATAGCAATAAGCTTAGATAAGAAAAGATGGTTTATTTTTAATGCTTCACCAGACCTTAGGCAACAATTATGGAATAATCCTGAATTGATGCCCTCTGCAGAAGATCCTCTAAGATACAGCCCTATTATGGGAGTTTTGCTTACAAATGCAGATGTAGATCATACAGCTGGCCTTATTAATTTAAGAGAATCACAAAGTTTTAATCTTTATGGAACCGAGAGAGTTTTAGGCGTTTTACAAAGTAATACAATATTTAACGTATTAAACCCTAAATTTGTGATAAGAAATCCTGTAAAATTAAATGAACCCATTCCATTAAAATATACTGATAACCAAGAAAGTGGCATTACAGTTACACCCTTTGCTGTACCAGGAAAAGTAGCTCTATGGCTAGAAGATGAATCTAAAGGTTCAAATTTTGGTTCGGTTGAGGAGGATACTATAGCGCTTGAAGTTAAAGGTCCTGAAGGTAATACTGAATTTTTTTATATACCTGGCTGTGCAAATATGCCTGATTGGTTAAAAGATAAAGTCGACAATTCTAATTTAATATTATTTGATGGGACTTTATGGACAGACGATGAAATGATAAAAGAAAACGTTGGTATTAAAACAGGTCAACGTATGGGTCATATGAGTATGTCAGGCGCTGAAGGCTCAATAGAGGCTTTTAAAAACTTAAATATAAAAAGAAAAATATTTATACATATTAATACAACTAATCCTGCTTTATTAGAAAATTCTTCCGAAAGAAAAATAGCAAATGAGGCTGGATGGGAAATAGCTTATGATACAATGGAAATCGAAATATGATTATGCCTGCACCATTTTACCCGGGCTCTCCACAAGAACCTAGTAACAAAAATATTATGAACAGAGACGAGTTTATTACTGCACTGACTCAGCTAGGAAAAGAAAGATATCATAGCCTTCATCCTTTTCATAAACTTCTTCATTCTGGAAAATTATCATTTGAACAAGTTCAAGCTTGGGCACTAAACAGATTTTATTATCAATGGAGTATTCCTAGAAAAGACTTAACACTTATGGCAAGAATGAATGATGTTGATATAAGAGTAGAATGGAGATCTAGAGTTATAGACCATGAGGGAGATATAGATGGTCAAGGAGGCATAAAGAGATATTTACAATTATGTGAAAGATTAAACCTTGATATAGACTATGTAAAATCTTGTAAAGGCTTATTACCTGCATCGAAATTTGCGGTGGACGCCTATGTAAATTTTGTAGGCAGTAGATCTTTATTGGAGGCTATAGCATCCTCTTTAACAGAAATTTATGCGCCAGCAATTCATGCCGAAAGAATATCAGGGTTGTCCAAACATTATGAGTGGGCCGATGATTATGCACTTGCTTATTTTAAAAAAAGAATAGGACAAGCGCGAAAGGATGTAGAATTTGGAAGAGAATGGGTAATTGATAATGCTATAACTAGAGATGATCAAGACGCCGTTCTTGGGGCTGTTAGATTTAAAACAGAAGTACTATGGGCTCAATTAGATGCACTATATTATGCATATGTAGACCCAGGATTTATTCCACCTGGAGCATTTGTACCTAAAGGCTTTGATGAAAAAAAATGGGCACAAAATAATGACTGAATTACTTACATTAAACGAAGAATGTATCCCTAAATTACCAAGACATGCTAAATTACGGTTTGATGAAGCAAGAAAAAAATGGATAATAAATGCTCCCGAAAGAGTGTTTGAGTTAGATGAAATTGCATCAGAGATTATACAGCTTGTAAATGGAGAATCTTCTATCAGCGTTATAATTGATGCACTTTGTGATAAATTTGAAGGAGCACCGAGGGAGGTTATTTCTAAAGATACGTTATCGATGCTTCAATCATTAGCAGATAAAGGCTTTGTAATTATATGAGTGAATTAGAAATAAAACAAAACAATACAATTGAAGTTAAATCAAAAACATTAGTTAAAGAAAAACTACAAATTCCTTATGCTGTACTTTGTGAACTTACCCATAGATGTCCTCTATCATGTCCTTACTGCTCAAATCCGGTTGAACTTGAAATGAAATCAAAAGAAATTGATACGGAAACATGGAAAAGAGCACTTAGTGAAGCTGTGAAAATTGGTATATTGCAAGCACATTTTTCAGGTGGAGAACCTACAGCTCGTAAAGATTTGGAAGAGTTAATACAGCACGCTTGTTCTATAGGACTATACACAAACTTAATAACTTCTGGTGTATTAATTACTGAAGAAAGATTAAAAAAATTCTATGACGCTGGACTAGATCATGTGCAAGTATCAATTCAAGATACTGACCCTGAAAATTCTGAAAAGATTGCTGGATACAAAGGACACGCTAAGAAGTTACATACTTGTGGTCTCATTAGAAAAGTAGGATTACCTCTTACAGTAAATGCTGTTATGCATAGGCAAAATCTGCATAATTTAAAAAGTATGATTGATTTAGCTGTAGAACTTGATGCAGAGAGACTTGAAGTTGCACAAGTTCAATATTATGGATGGGCTTTAAAAAACCAAACTGCCTTCTTACCTACTAAGGAACAATTAGATAATGCAACTGAAATAGTAGAGGAAGCAAGAGTTAGACTTAAAGGAATTTTAGCAATAGACTATGTAGTTCCAGATTATTATGCAAAAAGACCAAAATCCTGTATGGGTGGTTGGGGAAGACAGTTTTTAAATATTACACCAGCTGGAAAAGTTTTACCTTGTCATGCTGCTGAGTCTTTGAATTTTTTAGAATTTGATAATATCAAAGATAAACCTCTTTCATGGATATGGGAAAATTCAGATGCGTTCAATAGATTTAGAGGAACTTCTTGGATGCCAGAACCTTGTCAATCATGTGATAGAAAAGAAATAGATTGGGGAGGCTGCAGATGTCAGGCTTTTGCATTAACAGGGAATGAAAATGCTACTGATCCTACTTGTGAATTTTCTCCTTATAGGAATGTTTTAGATGAACCGTTGTCTAATGTGGGAAAAGAAGAAATACCAGAATTTATTTATAGAAAAATTAATGTAAGAAAACCTTTGAACGGTATTGGTCATAATTCTAATAAATCACCAAAATCCTAAACTATATTATTTAATTAGATTTAGGGACTTCAAATATTTGTCCAGGGTAAATTAAATCAGGATTATCTATTTTATTTTGATTAGCCTTAAATATTAAGGTATAAAGAATTCCTTTTCCGTAAAAACGTCTTGATATTCTCCATAAACTATTGCCTGGCTGGACCAATATTGCATTATCCGATATATCAACTTTAGTAAGATCAGATTGTCTTATAGGTGTTTCTAAGCTTGCTATTACTTTTTCATCCTGAATTTCATTAAACCTCAGAATATAATCACCTGGTTTTACAGGTTTATCTAAAATAATATTCCAAAAACCATCCTCATCAGCATATGCAGTGCCAACTAAATTCTTTCCAATATATATATCAATTTTAGAGCCAGGTTTAGCTTTACCAGATAAATTAAGACTGCCTTTATCCGAATAGGACAATGAGTCAAATGATAAGTTATTAGCTTGATTACTATTGGATGCTCCTTGTAAAACTTTTTTTATTGTTCCATCGGGTTTGTTTACTGTTACAATTACATCATTAGCTGTACTGCTTCCAGCCACAATATTTTGATTTTCTGGAACTATTATTGAAACAGAATCTATAGATTTTTTCCCTTCAGAAACTAAGTTTAAATCATAAGCTCCCGGTACTAATTTTTCATCAGGCATAAATACAAATTCTCCAAATTGATTAGTAGTGACTTCTCCTAATAATTGGTCTCCATTATAAATTTGTACTAATTGGTTTTTACCAGCTCTGCCTGCAATTATTAATTGCCCTTCTTTATCCACATTTACAACATCAAATGTTGGTTCTAAAGATGAAGATATAATTTCAGGTTTAATATTATCTTCCTTAATTACATCATCATCACTTAAATTTGGATCTACCTCATAGTGCAATTTTTCCTCAAACGGTTCTACTTCAACTTTAGTAGGATCTAAAGGAACATATTTTATAACTAAAAGTAAAAATATAATAGCAGCTGTAATTAAACCTCCACCAATTAAATATTGTTTTGTATTTTCACCAAAGATCATTTTCATTTATTCTATCCCGAGGTATATATATTTTTTATATTAGATAAATATATATATAAAATATAGAAAAAATTAAACATTATGAAAAAGATAAAAAAAAATAAAACTATTGCTATATTTTGTGGCTCTAAAATAGGTGAAAGAGATATTTATGAAAAAGAAGTAACTACTATGGCAACTCTGCTATCTAATAATGGTTTTAAAGTAATTTATGGTGGCGGTAAAATTGGTTTAATGGGAGTATTATATAAAATATACACTAATTTAAATGCTAAAATTTTTGGAATTATTCCTAAGTTTCTAAATAAGCCTGAAATACGACAAAAAAACCTTAAAACATTGCAAGTAGTTAATTCTTTGCATCAACGAAAAATTTTAATGATTAAAAAAGCAGATTTTTTTATAATTTTACCAGGAGGTTTTGGGACATTAGATGAATTATTTGAAATTTTAACCTTAAATCAACTAAATTTATATAATAAACCCGTAATTATATTTAATATTAGTAATTATTGGAAAAACCTAAAACTTTTGATAAAAACAATGCATAATGAAGGATTTTTATATAAACAAGATATAGATAATATAATTTGGGTAAATAATAACAAAAAATTAATAACCATATTAAACTCATTAAGTTGAATTTTTAATTTAATATATAAAAAAATTATAGAAATACATAAGAATATTAAGGGGAAGAAATGAAAAAAATTAATGTTAGCACGCCTGTTGTTGAAATAGATGGTGATGAAATGACAAGAATAATATGGGAACTAATTAGGGAAAAATTAATTAAACCCTATTTAGATATAGAAACTTTATATTATGATTTAAGTATAGAAAATAGAGATAAGACATCTGACCAAGTAACGATTGATTCTGCGAATGCAATAAAAAAATATGGTGTAGGTGTTAAATGCGCTACTATAACTCCAGATGAGCAACGAGTAGAAGAATTTAATTTAAAAAAAATGTGGCGTTCTCCTAATGGTACTATTAGAAACATTTTAGGTGGGACAGTATTTAGGCAACCAATTATATGTAAAAATATACCTAGATATGTTCCGGGCTGGACTAAACCAATAGTTATAGGTAGACATGCATATGGTGATCAATATAGAGCGACTGATTTTCTAATTCCTGGTGCAGGCAAACTAATCATGAAATTTATTCCTGAAGATGGAAGTGAAGAAATTGAGCATGAAGTAAACCAATATGATAGTCCAGGTATTGCGATGGGAATGTATAATTTAGATGAGTCTATAAGAGGATTTGCTAGAGCTTGTTTTAATTATGGTTTAAATCTGAATTGGCCAGTATATCTTTCTACAAAAAATACAATTTTAAAAGCATATGATGGTAGATTTAAAGATATTTTTCAGGAGATTTTTGATACAGAATTTCAACATAAATTTGTTGAAAAAAATATAACATACGAACATAGATTAATTGACGATATGGTAGCTGCTGCAATGAAATGGGTAGGCGGTTTTGTCTGGGCATGTAAGAATTATGATGGAGATGTTCAATCTGATGTAGTAGCTCAAGGATTTGGCTCACTCGGTCTAATGACATCTGTTCTAATGACACCTGATGGTAAGACTATTGAGTCTGAAGCAGCTCACGGGACTGTTACAAGACATTATAGAGCCTATGAAAAAGGAGAAGCTACATCTACTAACCCAATTGCTTCAATATTCGCGTGGACAAGAGGGTTATGGTATAGAGGCCAATTTGATAAAAATATTGAATTGCAAAGTTTTTCAAAAGAATTAGAAATGGTATGCATTAATACTATTGAAAGTGGTGCAATGACAAAAGATTTAGCTTTACTAGTAGGAAATAATCAAAGCTGGATGGAAACTATAGAGTTTTTAGCAGAACTAGAGAAAAACCTTAAAAAAGCAATTAATTAATTATTTTATATAGATTTTATTAAATTTATAATTTTATTTATTGCTTCTTCTGTATTTTGAAAATCAGGGCCTCCACCTTGGGCCATATCTGCTCTTCCACCGCCTCCTTTACCACCTAAAATCTCTACAGCTGCCTTTGTAAAATCTATTGCATTGTACTTATTTGAAATATCCTCTGTTACTCCTACAACTATTGACGCTTTTTTATCCATAGTACTAATAATAATAACTATTCCAGATACAATATCTTTTTTTAATTGATCTACTAAACCTTTTAATTCTTTAGGAGGCATTGTATCTATAATTTTACTTATAACTTTTACATCGTTAATTACAACATTCTCATTGCTTACACCTGACAACTTTGTGGAATTAACTTTTTTATTTAAATCAATTATTTGTTTTTCTAGTATCTTTCTATCTGAAATCAAAGAACTTACTCTATCTGTTAATTTTTCACTAGAAACTCTCATTTCAGAGGAAATTTCACTAATTACATTAGTATAATTTTGAAACACTTCAAGTGCAGCCTTTCCAGCAACTGCCTCTATTCTTCTAATACCTGAGCCTAAGGCAGATTCAGATAATATTTTAAATAAACCTATATCACCAGTTCTACTAACATGAGTACCTCCACAAAGTTCAATAGAATATTTATCTTTATCATTATTCTCCATTTTAACTACTCTTACTTTTTCACCATATTTCTCACCAAATAGAGCTAAAGCTCCCATCTGCTGTGCATCATCTATTGTCATAATGTCTGTTAAAACTTCATAATTGCCTCTTATTTTATTATTAATTTCTCTCTCTATTAGTTCTATGTCTTTATTACTAATTTGTTTATTATGACTAATATCAAATCTTAATTTATCTGGAGCTACTAAACTTCCTTTTTGGCTAATATGTTCTCCTAAATGCCTCCTTAAGGCTTCATGAAGTAAATGTGTAGCACTATGATGAATTTTTAAAGAATTTCTTCTATCTATATCTATATTTAAACTTACATCATCATTAACTTTTAAAACTCCTTTAATCACCTTTATAAAATGAATGATTAGGTTTCCAAATTTCTTGGTATCTAGAACAATAGCTTCCCCATTTTTCCATCTTATCGTTCCAGTATCACCAAGCTGTCCACCTGATTCAGCATAAAATGGTGACGCAATAGTAATAACATTTGCTTCTTCCCCTGTTTTAGCCTTATCTTCTTGCTTATTATTAATGACTATATTACTCACTTTAGAATTAGTATGGGTATTTTCGTACCCTACAAATTTTACCTCTTCTTCTCTTTCATTAATAGCAATCCAAGTTAAATCAGTTTCTTTATCACCTGTTCCACTCCAGGCTTGCCTAGCATTTTCTCTTTGTTTATTCATACTTTCTTCAAAACCTTTAAAATCTAACTCTCGCCCTTGCCCTCTCAAAATATCTGCTGTTAAATCAACTGGAAAACCATAGGTGTCATACAATTTAAATGCCACATGTCCAGGTAAATGTTCTGTATTATTTAATTTTTGAATAGATTGATCCAGTAAACCTAAACCTCGCTCTAGAGTTTCTCTAAATTTAATTTCCTCTTCCTTAATAGTATTTTCTATTAATAATTTTCCACGATTTAACTCCGTGAAAGATTCTCCCATTTGATTTTTTAAACTATCTACTAAACGATACATATGAGGATCCTTGACACCTAATTTATGTACATGTCTCATTGCCCTCCTCATAATTCTTCTTAAAACATAACCTCTTCCTTCATTAGATGGCAAAACTCCATCCGCTATTAAAAATGCTGATGCTCTCAAATGGTCTACAATAACTCTATGTGAAATTAGATTATCTTTATTATTTTCAACGCCTGCATAATCTATAGATGTATTTATTAATTCTTCAAACAGATCAATTTCATAATTATTATGAACGCCTTGTAAAACAGCTGCCATTCTCTCTAAACCCATTCCAGTATCAATAGATGGTTTAGGTAAATCGTTTCTCTTTCCATCTTTTAACATCTCATACTGCATAAAGACTAAATTCCAAATTTCTATAAAACGGTCCCCATCTTGATCTTTACTTCCAGGAATGCCTCCTTGAATTTTAGATCCATGATCATAAAATATTTCTGAACATGGACCACATGGACCAGTGTCTCCCATAGACCAAAAATTATCTGATGTACCAATTTTTACAATTCTACTTTGAGGTAAACCAGAAATTTTCTTCCATAAATTATTTGCTTCCTCATCTTCTGAATAAACAGTTACTAATAATTTTTTTGGGTCCAAGCCATATATTTTAGTTACTAGATTCCATGCGTGTTCAATTGCTATATCTTTAAAATAATCACCAAAACTAAAATTTCCTAACATCTCAAAAAAAGTATGATGACGCGCAGTATACCCAACATTTTCTAAGTCATTGTGTTTTCCACCAGCCCTTAAGCATTTCTGAGAAGTTGTTGCCTTCTTAAATTTACTATTCTCTTTACCAGTAAAAATATTTTTAAATTGAACCATACCAGCATTTGTAAATAACAATGTTGGGTCATCTTGAGGAATTAAAGGCGAAGAAGGAATCTCTTTATGATTATTTAATTTAAAATAATCTAAAAAAGCTCTTCTAATTTCTTTAGTTGAATTAGTCAATTCATCCCTCCTAAAACCATCTTAACATTTTATTATTTAATGTTAATAGATTGTTTTAAAAGGGATAGAATAATAAGTCTATATTTATTCTAAGCTTTTTGCTTTTTTATCGGACCCATTATCCTCTAATGAGTCAGATTCTTCTAGTTCTTTAGATAATCCTAAACTATTTTTAATTTCTAATGCTATACTTTCTGCTACATCTGGATGATCTTCTAAATATTGCTTAACATTTTCACGTCCTTGCCCAATTCTTTCATCCTTATATGAGTACCATGAGCCAGCCTTCTCTACCACCTCTGCTTTTACCCCAAGATCTACTAATTCTCCATTATAACTAATACCTTTACCATACATTATATCGAATTCTACAACCTTAAAAGGCGGAGCAACCTTATTTTTTACTACCTTAACTCTCGTTTGATTTCCTACCACTTCATCTCTTTCCTTTATTTGACCTATTCTTCTAATATCCATTCTGACTGAAGAGTAAAATTTTAAAGCATTTCCTCCTGTGGTAGTTTCAGGACTTCCAAACATTACACCTATTTTCATTCTAATTTGATTAATAAATATTATTGTTGTATTTGACTTAGCTATTGTTGAAGTTAGCTTTCTAAGTGCTTGACTCATTAATCTAGCTTGTAAACCAACATGATGGTCTCCCATTTCACCTTCTAATTCAGCTCTAGGAACCAAAGCTGCAACTGAATCAATAACTATTAAATCTACAGCTCCCGACCTAACCAAAGTATCAGCAATTTCTAATGCCTGTTCTCCAGCATCCGGCTGACTAATTAATAAATTTTCAACATTTACTCCTAATTTTTTTGCATATACTGGGTCTAAAGCATGCTCTGCATCTATAAATGCACATACACCACCTTCTTTTTGTGCTTGTGCAACGGCATGTAAAGTCAAAGTTGTTTTTCCAGAGCTTTCAGGGCCATAAATTTCTATGATTCTTCCTCTTGGTAAGCCACCTATACCTAAAGCTATATCTAAGCCTAGTGAACCTGTAGATATTGCTTCCATTTGAACAACAGAATTTTCTCCCAATTTCATTATGGAACCTTTTCCATAAGCTCTTTCAATTTGTGATAGAGCAGCTTCTAATGCTTTACTTTTTTCTTTATCTTCCATTTCAACTATCCTTAATTCTGTTTTTTTTTCATTATCAGACATAACTTTTACTCCTAATCTTTTTATTCCATTAATATATATTTATAAATAAATATTTTTTTTATTTGCTTATTACAATAATATGATCATGTTTTGTTCTTTTATAAAACATAATAATATAAGTCTTGTCAAACATTTTGTTCTTATTTTGTTCTCTTCTTAATCGTCGCGATGAGAACGTTCATATTTTTCATGACGTTCTTGAGCTTGAATAGACAACAACGCTATAGGTCTTGCATCTAATCTCTTTAATCCAATAGGTTCTCCGGTTTCTATGCAATAACCATAGGAACCTTCTTTAATCCTTGCTAAAGCAGCATTTATTTTTGCTAATAATTTTCTCTGCCTATCTCTAGTTCTTAATTCTAACGATCTTTCAGTTTCAGTAGATGCTCTATCAGCAACATCTGCTTCGGGTGTGTTATTATTCTGCAAGTTTTCACGAGTCTTATCTGAATCAGCCATTACTTCAGATCTCCATTTTTCAAGCTTTAATTTAAAGTATATCAATTGCTCTTCGCACATAAATGGGTCTTTTTCACTTAATTTATAATTATTAAAAGTAATCTCTTTTTTAGAAATCTTTTTTTTAGAAACTGCCATATAACTACTTTCATATAAATTTTTAAAATTAGTAATTTAGGATTATATTTATACCATAAAAATAATCAACAATACTTTAAAATGATCGTTAAAAATATTGTTTTAAATTTATTTCTACCCAACTATCCTGCCGTAAAATATAAATATTAGAGTTATATTTACCATTCTGATAAATAGAACCTTTAATTCCAAAAGTAAGAGAATCATTTAACCGTCTTCCGAAATCTAATTGATAGATTTGTCCATCACCATCCAAATCTATAATTGAACCAACTAACATTTGCGTATCATCAGAATCATTTAAAGTAAAGCGACCTCCAATAAAAATATCATCTTGAAGAGTGTCACTTGATCTGGATCTTCTGCTATCGTAATTATACTCCATTATGAGGCCAATATCACCGGAATTTCCTATTGTCTTATAAAGAGTATGCTCAAAACCTATTACAGATGCAAAATAAGAACCTCTTTTAAATTTTGCGTCTTTTTGTCCAGCCTTAGCTAACCATTCTAGTTTATATAGTGTTGCGTTAGAAGTTTTTTGAATAGTTCCACCAATTTGTCTTACTCTTTGGTAATTAGGCTGAAACTGGATTTTACTATTAACTAAAGTAATATCTACAGATGGAGATCTTGCATAACCTAAAAAACTATGCAATGAAAAGTCGTACTCACCGAAACTATTTGACCATCTAATAGCAGCTTCAGGAGTCCATTGGCTTCCACCTTCATACTTAGTACTCCCTTTTGTGAATTCTGGATCTAATCTTAAACGTCCTTTTTTACCAGGATAAGTTCTTTCACGGAAATAAGGTAATATAAATAATTCATAATAACCAGTATCTCTAATCAATGTATAATTAACTAACGGCTGTCCTAATTTCGTTTTAAATAATGGATCGTATACTGCATCAAATTGATTAATAATATCTACTAAGTTTTTTGATTCCGTTACACCCCAAAATATTTGACCTACTCCTATTGATGCTTCCCAGTCATCTCCATACCATGAATAAAGGGCTTCACGTATATCGATATGAGATCTATTATTATCTTGGTTATCAAAAAGAAAAAACGGTCTTAATACTAAATTATTTCCTTCAGCCCATTCAGAATATATTTCTGGTTCAAAAGCTATAGAATAATTATTCTGCTTCTGTCCATCATAAAGAGGCTCTTCAGGAAATAACCAGGAACCAATAGTAATCTCTGCTTCATATTCTAAAAAAGAAGGTTTTAAATCTGCAAAGCTAATAATCGGAGTTATTATAAAAAATAAGAATGATAAAACCGCTAAAAACATTAACGAGCACGTTTAAGAGACTGCCGATTAAAATCTGCATCTTTTAAACCTGTTTTATATTCCGTTGCACTAATTGCTATATCTGTCTCTTTTCCAGTATTATGGTTTACCATTTTAAGAGTATGAGCGGTCCAAAACTTTTCTAGATACTGTTTATAATCAGAAAAAATTAAAGTTTTTAATAGTTTATCTTTACGGTCATAAAAATCTATTTTTCGAACTCTATGCTCATTTATATCAACCCAAGATACTCTACGTGTGTAGCCAGAAGATTTTTCAACGGGATAGCTTTCCGAAACATAACACATTTCATCCTCGTCACCTGGGCAAGGAACATCCTCAATCCATTTATAAGTATATTTTTCTACCTCTTGGCTAGCAAGATCTTCATAAGCAAACTCTGATCCAACAAAAGCCCCAGATCTATTATCTGAACTAATCCTCTTTACTCTTTTTAATGCTGGCAGATATAACCATTGATCATCAGGCCCTGTCTTATGTGTAAAAGTTAATGTAGCTGTACCTTTAACATCTTTAGGGTGATGAAATATAAAGATAGATTTATCTCCATCATTTTCTACTTCTAAAGTTTTCGAAGAGAATTCTCTAATACTTTCTTCTCCTTGTGCATTTCTAAGTGTCATTTGACTTTGTGATATAGTATCTATAAAGCCTTCCCCTGTTAAATCTGCCTCAATTGCTAAGCGTAAACCTTTTTCTTCAGGAGTTTCTGCTAGTGAGAATGAAACGTTTGAAAGTGATAAAATCAGAATTGATAATATAAATCTAATACATATTTTCATAAAAATTAATCCTTCTTATTTTTGTTTTTTAAATTCTCTAATTTCATTAATAGAGGAGGTAAGAATAAAAAGTCTGCAATAATTGCAAAAGCTATTGTTATCATTGATAATTGCGCAAGATCAGAATTAACTCTGAAACCGGAACTTGCTAAAACCATAAACCCTCCAATTAATGCACAAGAAGTAACAACTAAAGCAAAACCTACAGTAGAAAATGCATATCTAGTTGCATCTTCTGGTGATTTATTTAACTCTTTTCTGCCTCTTAAATACTTGCTCAAAAAGTGAACAGTATCATCTACAACTATACCTAAAGTCATAGCTCCAACAACAGCTATAGCTATACCAACTTCTCCTACTAAATAACCCCATAAACCAAAAGCCATTGCAGCTGGAAAAATATTTGGTATTAAACTTAAAATACCAATAGGCAAACTTCTTAAAGCAAAAATTAGTATAAAAGAAATTATAACTAATGCCATAAAGGATCCAAATAACATCGAATTAATATTTCGTTCTGACAGGTGCGCAAATATTACAGATAAACCTGAACCTACAGTTTTAAATTCTGGAATATTATCTGCAAGCCAAACTTGCGCTTTTTCATCAAGTTCTCTTAGATGTGAAGATGAAGCATGCATCACTGAAACTGTCATCCTTGTTGCAGATTTTGTAACATTTATACTACTATTCAAATCTAGACCAAAAGGTACAGAAAGTTCATACAATAACAAATATTGAGCAGCCAATTCTTGTGATTCTGGAATCTTATAAAAAGACTCATCATCACCATTCATTGCTTTATTAAGTCTTTTTATAGTATCTGATACAACACTGACATGATTTACACCTTCTTGAGCTCTATACCAGTTAGCAAATTTATCTAAATTTGCTAAATATTCTGGATTATTTATTCCATTCTCTTCACCTGCTGGTACTGAATATTCGATTGCATTCAGCCCAGTCAAATTATCTTCTAAGAAATCAGAATGCGACCTTATCTCAAACTGTTCAGAAAAATAAGTTGTCCAAGTATCATCCAATTTTATTTGACTAATACCTATCAATAAACCAACTATTATAACACTTGAAATTGATAATAAAAATTTTTGTTTTTCTATTACAAAATTAGATAAACTATCCATAATTCTTTGAGAAAAAAATGTTTCCTTTGGTTGTACTTTCGCTGGTAATATAGCTAATAATGCTGGCAAGACTAAAGATGCATTAACAAAAGCAATCAAATTACCTGCAGCTAGCATATAACCTAACTCTCTAAAAGGAGGAGAATCAGAAAAATGCATAGATAAGAAACCTACTGCTGTAGTAGCAGATGTAATAAACACTGGCTTTAAGTTTACTCGCATGGATTCAACTATTGCTTCTTTTTTATCTACTCCAGCCCTCATTTGAAGCCTTTGCGTATTTATAATATGAACACAATGCGCAATACTTAAAATAAGTAACATTAAAGGAGCATTTGAAGTAACAGCATTGATTATCACTCCCATATAACCTGCCGCTCCCATCATACCAATCACTGCTAAAATAGCTATTAATGCGGTCAGAAAAGCTGCTGAAACGGCCCTTAAAGCTACTCCTGCAATAATAAAAATAACTAAAAGTGTAATAGGCAACAAAGTTCCAATATCACTCATTGATACTTCTGTAAAAGCTAAAGTAAGAGGCACACCACCAGATACGTATAAATCTATTTCTGGCCATTTCTCTGAAAATCTTGCTTGTTCAGCTCTTATAAAACTCATAATTTCAATAGTAGCTCCACCACTAGCAATAGGGTCTTCTGGCATTATTATGTTTACGTTTAAACCTGTAACTAAACCTTCTGAATCCACTAATAAATTTCTTATTAATGGCTCGGCCAATGCTACTTCCCTAGCATTATTTGCTATCTCTTCACTAATCTCTCCTTCTTCAACTAAATCACTAATAACTACGTCATCTAAATCTGACCGAGTCCATTGAAAATTAGTAATAGAATCTACTCTGCTAGAAAAAGGAGTTTGCCATAACCTTTCTGTCATCTCGCGGACTGCTGCTAAAGTATCAGGACTAAAAACATTTTTATCTTTAGGTGCCAAGACTAAATAAACATTATCATCCCTTGAATATGTTTTTTCCAGCGTTTCTAAAGCTAATAATTGAGGGTTATCTTTTGAAAAAAAAATTCTATTATCTGGATTCATACTTAAACCAGATAATCCACCTATCCAAAAAACTGTAAATAATAAACCAACTATTAATGCTAGCCACTTCCTTTTTACTATTAATTGTCCGTAATCTTTAGATGTCATAATGACTACCCTCCAAGCAAATTTATATTACACAAGTTTTATATACTAATTTCTTTAATTCAACAAAGTATCATATATAATATAGAAGTATTTATGTCTACAATTATTATACCAATCAGTATTAAATAAGGACTTAAATTTTATGATAAATAAAAAACCCATTTGGTGGAATGAAGCTAAATCATTTTTAAAAAATAATGATCCTATCATGAAAACAATTATAATTCATCATAATGATGGCAACATAGAATCACGGGGAGAACCTTTTAATGCACTTTGTAGAACTATTATTGGTCAACAAATTTCTGTAAAAGCAGCTGCAAGTATTTGGAATAAATTTGAAAATGGGCTTCAAGAAGTAAACCCAAAAACAATTATTAAATATGGAAATACTAAACTACGAAAATTCGGGCTTTCTAATCGAAAAGTTGAATATATAGTTGGCGTATCAAATTTTATTATAAATAACCCAAAAGCTATAAATACTTGGAAAAAAATGGATGATGATAGCGTTATCAAAGAGCTATGTAAATTAAAGGGAATTGGTCCTTGGAGTGCTGAAATATTTTTAATGTTTGTATTTCTAAGACCAAATATACTGCCCTTAGGAGACCTAGGTCTTCGAAGAGCTGTAGGTAAAAGTTATTTAAATAAATTTGATCCTAGTTATGAAGAAGTTGAAGAAGTTGCAGAAAAATGGCAGCCATACAGATCTGCGGCAACATGGTATTTATGGAGATCAATCGATCCTATTGCAGTAGAATATTAGTTCTTTTTCAAAGGCTCCATAATTAAACTAACCATTCCATTTAAAATTTCCTTCGGAACTTTATTATTTGATAATGTCGCTATTAATTTTAGTTGATGATGAAGATAGTTAGTAAAAACATCAATATCTACTTCAGAAGAAACTTCACCTAATTCTATAGCTTCTGTTAACTTATTTTTTAAATTGAATAAAATTTCTTTATCTTTTTCGTAGATTATTTTTCTACATTCAGGTGACATAGCTTTAGATGGAAACCAAGATTCTTTATTATATAAGCAAGGATATGAATTCTCATTATCAAAAAGATTATTAACTAGATAATTTAAAGCTGCCTGAATATTTTCTACAAATGTATTTTCACTAAAAAGGTATTCCGCTAAAATATTAACTCGTTTATCTAAATATAGTTTTAAAGCCGAAGCCTTCAAACCATTTTCCCCTCCATATTCTCTATAGACACTCGGTTTTGATTCTCCAATTTTGCGACAAATTTCATTTAAAGATACATTATCCATACCTTCTTTCCAATAAGTATACATAGCTATACTATCTGCATTATGCTTATCGAATGTTTTTGGCCTACCTTTTTTAGTTATTTTCATTTTGTACCAATTGGTATTTAATTATTGACATATTTATACTAAATAGTATTTAAATAAAACAAGAACAATTTATATTTATACTAATCAGTATATAAATAAATTGTATAAATGCAAGTAGTTGGGATTCCTCCCGTGTAAATATATATCTATGTTTTACTCCCCAACTATTTGCTTTACAAAATGAGGAAAAATAATGAAAACTATATTTTTTATAATATTTATCTTATCAACTATAATATCAAAAATTAATAATTAAGGTTAATAATAATTTAAATAATAATTTTATTCCAAATGAACTGAAAGAAAATATAATAAATCTTAGAGATGCAGGAATAGATGCATCAAAAAACTTAGCACTAAGCGAAAGTATAGGAGTAAATTGTGAAGACTTATTAACCGAAGCCCTTAACAAGTCTAGCAATTAACTATTCAATTAATAAGAAGCTATAATTTAAATTTAATTCATGTTAAACACTTTATTATTCAAAAATTATAATAAGGTTTACTATGACAAAATTTAAAAATATTGTGAGCAAAACTTTTCATATAAGTTTTATTTTACTTACAATAATATTTTTTCTTAATAAGAATGCCTTTTCTCAAAGCGCAGCATCTGTGGAGACTGATCTTGTAGTATTAGAATCTTTAAATCAAACTATACCAGTTATTGGTCGTATAGTTTCACTAAAAGAAGCTGATGTTCCTGCAGCAGTTATAGGTAAAATAGAAAAAGTATTAGTTGAAGTAGGTGATAAAGTTAAAGAAGGACAAATTTTAGCCTTAATTGATATAGAAAGATATAAATGGTTGGCTGAAATAGCTTCTGCAAATGTTGCCGCAACTAAAGCAGAAATAAAAAGTGCTAAAGCTGAAACTAATATAAATTTAATTGAGCTAAACAGAATGGAAAACCTAAAAGAATCGTCAGCATTTAATGTTGCAAAATATGAAAGACTTCAAAGTTTACATATTTCATTAATTGCAAAAGAAGAAATTGTAGAAGCTAAATTAAAGTCTATTTTACAAGAGGAAAAACTTGCAAAGTTGAACCTAAAAAGGGCTACAGTAAAAGCCCCATTCGATGGAGTAATAGAATTAAAAATGATTGAATTAGGGGAAGCCGTTGGACTTGGGTTTACATTATTTAAACTTGTAAGCGACTCTTTGTTAGAGATTGAAGCTGATGTCCCATCTAATAGAGCTAGAATTTTAAAAATTAATAATGATATAAAAATAGCTACAACAGATAATCTTTCTTTTAATTCTAAATTAAGAGCCTTAGGCGTTAGAGAGAATTCTAATTCTAGAACAATACCTGTTCACTTAAAGTTTAATAATAGTGAAATTTCTAGAAACTTATTTGTAGGAGAAAATGTCAACATATTTGTTCCGATTGGACCTGGACTTAAAGCCCCTACTATTCATAAAGATGCCATTCTAAAGCGAGAAGGAATGTCTCTTGTCTATGTAGTTGAAGACGAAAAAGCAATTATTAAACCATTAAAACTTGGAGATGGAGTTGGTAATAGATTTATTGTTTTAGGAGGAGTCAAAGAAGGTGACATAGTCGTTGTTAAAGGTAATGAAAGATTAAGGCCAGGACAAAGTGTAAAGACTATTCCGACTAAAAACTCAGATGAAGGTGAGAAAAAATAATGGATATTATTAAAGCATCAATAGAAAGACCTACTGCTGTAGTCGCAGCCATTTTTATGACAATAGTATTAGGTTTTATAGCTTTAGACAGAATACCAATACAATTAGCACCAGATGTAAATAAGCCAGTGATAACTGTTAGTACTAATTGGTATGGAGCATCTCCATACGAAATTGAGAGAGAAATAGTAAATAGGCAGGAAGAAGTATTAAAAGGTATAGAAGGATCAAAGAGATTATCTGCAAAAGCTCAAGAAGGTCGTTCAGAAGTAACTATTGAATTTGATACTAATATAAATATGGATAGAGCATTATTATTAGTTTCTAATCGATTAAATCAAATTGAAGGTTATCCAGATGATGCTGGTGAACCAAGTCTCGATACTGCTGGCTTAGATGATAATGCAATTGCATGGTTTATTTTAACTAAAACTGAAGGAAATGAGACAGATATAGCTGCCTATGGAGATATCGTAGAAAATGTAATCCAAGATAAAATAGAAAGAGTTCCAGGAGTTGCCAGAACAACTGTCTATGGTGGAAGCGAAACAGAATTAAGAGTTACAATAGACCCAGAAAAAATGGCTAATTATGGGCTTACAGTTGCTCAAGTTGCTTTAGCTCTCCAAAGAGCAAATGCATCCATTTCGGCTGGAGATGTAGAAGAAGGAAAGAGAAGATACATTGTTAGAGCCGAAGGAGAATTTCAGACGCCAGATCAAGTTAAAGCTGTAGTATTGATAAGCGATAAAAATGAAAATGGGCGCCTAGGTAGAGTGACTATAAACGATATAGCAGAAGTAGAATTTACTCATAAAGAACCTACCTCAAATATTAGATTTTTAGGAGATTCATCATTAGCTATTAATGCCGTTCGCCAATCTGGGGCTAATGTTATTGAGATCATGGTAGGAGTTAGAAATGCTGTTAAAGAACTTAATGAAGATTCCTTACCTAACTTAGGGCTTAAATTAGAACAAGTTTATGATGAAACCATATATATTGATTCTGCAATAGAACTAGTTAGACAAAATATATGGATAGGCGGAACTCTAGCAATATTAATTTTAATATTATTCTTAAGGTCATGGAGAGCTACAGTCATTATTGGACTATCTATCCCTATATCGGTTGTAGCCGCTTTTGTTGCAATGGCTGCTCTAGGAAGGTCTATAAATGTTATTTCTTTAGCTGGTATAGCTTTTGCGGTAGGTATGGTAGTTGATGCGGCTATTGTTGTTTTAGAAAATATCTATAGACATAGAGAGAATGGAAAAGAAGCAAATGAAGCAGCGTATTTTGGTGCTAAACAAGTTTGGTCAGCTGTCATGGTATCTGCATTAACAACTGTTTTAGTTTTTGTTCCAATTTTAATAATGCAATTAGAGGCAGGACAATTATTTAGAGATATAGCAGTTGCTATTTCTGTTGCTGTTACTATGAGCCTCTTAGTTTCTGTTACTGTTTTACCTGCACTAGCTAAATGGCTTTTAACAGGAGTAAAAGCTACTAAAAAAAATATCTTTATCATAGATAATATAGCTAGAGGCTTTGTTAATTTTACAATAGGTTATGTAAAATTAATTACTAAATCTAGAATGGCATCATTACTAGTAGCTGCAACTGTCGCTTTAGGGGCATTATCTATTTCCTATTCTATGCTTCCTAAACTGGAATATCTCCCTGAGGGAAATAGAAATTTGATCTTTGGTATTATGCTTCCTCCTCCAGGATATAATTTAGAAACCTTAACAGAAATTGCCGAAAGAGTAGAAATTAGAGTAAAAAATTTATGGGCTTCAGAAACCGGTCCAGAAGCTGAAGAAGGACAACCTCCTAAAATTAGAAACTACTTTTTTGTTGCAGGTGCTGGAGGAAGAACTCTTTTTGGTGCAAGTGCAATTCAAGACACAAGAGTAAGAGAATTAATTCCAGTGTTGACGCGCTCTCTATTTGGAGAACCAGGAACCTTTGGTTTTTTTACACAACCCAGTTTATTTCAAAGAGGTTTTGGGGGAGGAAGATCAATAGATTTAGATATTACAGGGCCTGACTTAGAAAAAGTAGTAATAGTTGCTCAACAAGCAGCAGGTTTGGTAGGAAAGTCTTTTCCTAGAAATGAAGGCAATCAAATGCGTCCTATACCTGGCTTAGTATTAGGAGCTCCTGAAATACAAGTTAAACCAAATAGAGTTAAATTAGCTGACAATAATATTACAGCACAATCTCTAGCATTAAGTGTTGATGCATTTAATTCAGGTTTAAGGATTGCTGAAATAACAGTAGACTCCAAAAGAATGGATTTAACACTAAGAGGGAAAGAGAACGCTATTAAAGAAACACAAGGGATTGAAAATATTCCAGTTGTTACGCCAAGTGGAAAAATACTACCTATATCTTCTATAGCTGACGTAGTTATGACGTCTGGCCCGACGGAAATAAGACATATTGAAAGAGATAGAACTATTACCTTACAAATAAAGCCAATAGATAAAATTCCTTTAGAAGCTGCTATTGATACTATAAAAGAAAAAGTAATTTTACCTCTTGAACAACAAGGATTACCTACTGGTATTAACTTAAACCTTTCTGGAACAGCTGACGAATTAACAAGCACATGGAATGCAATGGTAATGAATTTAATAGTGGCTATATGTATGGTCTATTTATTAATGGCAATATTATTTGAAAGTTTTATTTATCCTTTAGTTATAATGTTATCCGTTCCACCAGCTGCAGCGGGAGGAGTAATGGGATTATGGGTTCTAAATTTAAATATATTACAACCATTAGATATGCTAACAATGCTAGGTTTTGTAATTTTAATTGGAATTGTCGTAAATAACGCTATTTTATTGGTACACCAAACCCTACAACATATGAAAGAAGAAAACTTAAATGCTTCTGAAGCAATATTAGAGGCAACGAGAAATCGAATAAGGCCAATTTTCATGTCCACACTAACAAGTGTTTTTGGCATGATACCTCTTGTAGTTTTTCCCGGGGCAGGGTCTGAGCTGTATAGAGGTTTAGGATCAGTAGTAATAGGTGGTTTATGCCTATCAGCTATTTTAACTTTAGCTATAGTTCCTCCAATGCTAAGAATTTTTATTAGAGAAAATATAGTTAAATCACAAAGAATAAACCATGCTATTGCAGAATAAAAATTTGATTAAATTTGAATTAATACTATTATTTATTTAAGGAGTTTATTATGTCTGCATTAAATAATAATAAAACTAGAAGAAGATTTCTTAAAATCGTTGGAATAGCTTCCATTGGAGTAATATCTGGGACTGCACTTGTTAAACTAACCAAAGAAGACACCCTAAAAAGGGTAACATGGAATGGAATAGCTCTTGGTTCCCCTGCGGAAATTACTATTTACCATCCTAACCAGAAAGAAGCTGAAAATATTTTAAGTAATAGTTATAAAAAATTAGTTCAACTAGAAAGCCTTTTTTCTCTGTATAAAGATAATTCACAATTATCAATGTTAAATAAAAATGGATATTTAAAAAACCCTGATCCAGATATGATAGCATTATTAAATTTATCGAAAAAGTATGCAGAAATAACTAATGGTGCTTTTGATGTAACAGTTCAACCACTATGGAATCTCTATAATGAGGCATTTACAAAAACAAATAAACCTCCTTCAGAATCTGAAATAGAAAAAACTTTAAGTCTAATAGATTGGAAATCCATCTCTATTAATAAAAATTTAATTAATTATGAAATAAATGGGATGTCATCAACTTTAAATGGAATTGCTCAAGGTTACATCACTGACAAAATTTCTGAAAATTTAATTAATTCTGGAATAAATAATACATTAGTTCAACTTGGTGAATACAGAGGTATTGGCGATCACCCAGATGGAAGACCTTGGCGTTTACTATTATCAAACCCAGAACATACAGATAGTATTGGAGAAATAGAATTTACAAATGCTGCTGTAGCAACTTCTGCAGGATTAGGAACCCCTTTTGATTTGTCTGGAAAATACCATCATATTTTTGATCCTAAAAATGGGTATAATGCAAACAAACTCTTACAAGTTAGCGTTCTAGCTAAAACTGCAGCTGAAGCAGATGCTTTAGCCACTGCTTTTTTAGTTTTGGACCAAAAGGCTGCTAAAAAAATTGCTAAAAAACTAAATGTTGGTTTTGAAATTCTTGATAACAGCAGAAATAGAAAAATTATTACTTCTATCTAATCAATTTTTGGAATTTTCGCAAAAGGTGCAGGAATTAATATTTGAGTTTTCTGAGCCATTATAAACTTTCTTAGTTCAGGTAACATTTTTTGCCACCTTTCATCTTGCATTAACTTAGCTCTTCTTTCTACTCGGCTATTTAAACTATCGTAAGCCCACATATGAACTACTTGATTTAATTCTCCTATCTCTGTCGCATAATAACCAACCATATGTCCCAATATTTCCTTTTGAGCTTCCATTCCCATAGTTTCATAAACCTTAAAATACTCAGGTGTAGATCCTGGTTGAATAGTGTAAGTTCTCATTTCTACAATCATAAATTTTCTCCTTAAATTATGTAATTTATTTAAATATCAGGCCAATTATCTTTTAAAGATAGAGCCTCCTCTAATGCTGCTGCACAAACAAATGTATCAACATCATAATCTTTTTTTGCAATTATTTGAAAACCAATTGGTAGTCCATCAGAAAAACCACAATTTATAGTAGCGGCTGGATGACAAGTCATATTAAAAGGATAAGTAAATGGAGTATAGTCAAACTCGTCTTGATCCCAACCATCTGGTACTATATTTTCAGCCTTAAATGCTACTGTTGGCATTGTTGGACCAACAATTAGGTCAAAGTTTTGGAAAATTTCATTAATTACTGCAGCATTTTCGCCTCTAGAATTTTCAGCAGCTATGCGCGTAAATAAAGGATGCTCTTTCCCTATATCACAAAACTTTTTAAAAACTGGGTCTAAAAGATTATTTTCTTCTTCAGTAAAGTCTTTTGATAGAAATGCGGCACCTGAAGTCCATAAAATATTAAAAGCTTCTTTTGGATTGCTTGCCCAGTTTATATCTATTTCTTCAACATAAGCACCTAAATCTTCTAGAAGCTTTACAGTATTTCCTACATTTAGGATCACATCTTTATCCATAAGTTCAATATTCCAAAAAGGACTCATCCCAAAATCTTTACTGTAGGCTATTTTTTTTCCTTTAATACCCTCGCTCAACCTATTTATAAAATTACTACTCATAGAAGAGTCTGCATGCCAATCTCTCCAATCCGGTTGACTTATTTGTGCATACAGCATAGCGCCATCTCTAACGGTTCTCGTCATAGGGCCAACATTAGCTATAGTTCCAAATGGAGACAGAGGCCAAGCTGGAATTTTTCCAAAAGTTGGTTTTATTCCAAATAAACCTGTATATGCACATGGTATTCTTACACTTCCTCCTCCATCTGTTCCTATGGCCAAAGGACCCATTCCTGAAGCTACAGAGGAAGAAGAACCTCCAGACGACCCACCAGAAGTTTTTTCTAAATTCCATGGGTTTCTCGTAATGCCAGTCAAAGGACTTTGAGTAGTGCCTCTATGTCCAAATTCAGGCGTTGTTGTTTTACCTATTAAAATACTACCAGCTTCTTTTAATCTTGCAGTAACTGGAGCATCATCATTCCATTCTTTATTAGAGTTTATTGTTTTAGAACCTCTAAGTGTGGGCCATCCCTTTGTATATAGTAAATCTTTAATAGCTGTAGGCACACCATCAATAGGGCTTTTTTGAGAGCCATTTTTCCATCTTGACTCGGAATCTTTAGCCTGTTTCATAGCACTTTCCTCATCTATAAAAACATATGCATTTATTTTATCATCAACATCTTTAATTCTGTCTATAATAGAATTAGTAACTTCTACAGGAGATAAAACTTTATTTTCATATGCTTTAGATAACTCTGAGGCAGATAATTTATAAATTTCTGTTTTCATATTTTATTTTCCTTATGCTATAATTAAAAGCTATTAAGGATAAATAATACTTAAAAAGTTTCTTTGAGGAAAGTATTATACCTATTTAAATTAAATTAAAGGAAAATTTACTATGTATTCTGTTTTATATCCTGACTATTTAGCCAAGGATGATTTTAAATATGAGAAACCCATCGCAGATGGAATATGTAATTTAATTAAGTATGATGCTAAAAAAGCGAATGAAATTCCAGATGAAATATGGAATAAAGCTGACGGATTAGTTACAGGTTTATATATGAAAATAGATGAATCATTAATTCCTAAATTAAAGTCTTGCAAAATAATTACCAGAATGGGTGTAGGATATGACTTAATAGATGAAATTAAATGTGGAAAAGCAGGTATTATAGTATGTAATGTTCCAGACTATGGAACATACGAAGTAGCAGATCACGCTATTACTTTAATAATGAATTTTGCTAGAGGAATTTCGGAATACAATAGATTATTAAAGAAAAATATAAATGATAATTGGCATCATTCTGCTGTATCAACAATTGATAGAGTAGTTGATAAAAAAGTTGGCATAATCGGTTTAGGAAGAATTGGAACAGCGTTTGCACTTCGGGCTAAAGCCTTTGGGTTTGATGTTAGTTTTTATGACCCTTACGTACCTGACGGTCAAGAAAAAGCTATTAATGTACATAGACATAACAAATTAGAAGATTTAATGTCAGATTCTGATTACATTTCTATTCACTGTCTTGCTAATAAAGAGACTACAAACTTAATTGATGATGCTATGTTTAAAGTTTGCAAGCCTAACTTAGTAATTGTTAATACTGCAAGAGGGGCGATCATTGACCTAAATGCTGCCTATATTGCATTAAAATCCGGAAAGATAAGTGCTATAGGTTTAGATGTTCTTCCTAACGAGCCCGCTGATAATAACCATCCTTTAGTTAAAGCGTGGCTAAATGAAGAATGGGCAGATGGTAAAATTATATTAACTCCTCATTCTGCATTTTACAGTCCCACCGGACTAATATTTCTTAGAGAAAAAGCTTTAAAAACTTGTATAGATCATTTACAAGGAGTTAAAACTTCAAACTGTGTAAATAAAGAATATTTAAATTACTAAAAGTAAGTATAAGGATAGAATTATGACTAATACACTTGATTATTATTTTGCCACTCCTTCACCTTGGGCATATTTGGCTACACCAAGAATAATAGAATTCCAAAAGAAATATGATTTAAAAATAAATTGGAAGCCTTCTGATCTAATGGAAATTTTTGCTATTCATGGCGTAGCTAACGTAAAAGATCGCCCTAAACCAGTTCAATTGAATAGACTAACTGAATTAAAAAGATGGAGTAAATTCTTAGGTATACCTCTAACAATTCAACCAAAGTTTTTTCCTGTTGATCCAACGTTATCTCATAGAACTATAATTTTAGCTCAAAAAAATAATATAAATGTTAAAAATTTAATTTTTTCATTTCAAAAAGCTGTATGGGCAGATGAAAAAAATATTTCAGATGAAAATATTATTATAGAAATTTGTAAAGCAAATAATTTTAACTCTAATTCTATTATAGAAGATGCTAATTCAGAAGAAATAATTAATGAATATAAGAATAATACTGAAGAAGCTCTCAGTAAAAATGTATGGGGAAGCCCCACGTTTATATATAATAATGAACTTTTTTGGGGACAAGACCGTATAGATTTTCTAGAAAGAGCAATTCAAAATAATTAATATATTATTATTTAACATAATACCATTGCTTACTTAATGTTTATTAATTTTTTTAATTTGGTTTAAAATCATGGCAGAAAATATATCTGATAAATCCTTACTTGATAAAATAAATTCTACATCTGATATTCGTCAGCTTACTGAAAAAGATCTTGCTACTCTGTCTGATCAGGTTCGTCAGGAAATGATAGAATCAGTTTCGGAAACTGGTGGACATCTTGGAGCAGGCCTTGGAGTAGTAGAACTTACCGTGGCTTTACATTATGTTTTTAATACTCCATATGATCGTTTAGTTTTTGATGTTGGACATCAGAGCTACCCTCATAAAATATTGACAGGTAGAAGAAACCAAATGAAAACTTTAAGGCAAGAAAGAGGTTTATCAGGTTTTACTAAAAGAGCTGAAAGTGAATATGACCCTTTTGGAGCTGCACATGCTTCAACCTCTATATCTGCTGCATTAGGAATGGCAGTTTCTGCAGATTTAAATAATCAAGATAGAAGAGCAATTGCTGTTATTGGTGATGGAGCCATGACGGCTGGAATGGCTTATGAGGCTATGAATAATGCAGGTTCCATGAAACTACCTTTAATTGTTATTTTAAATGATAATGATATGTCAATTGCACCTCCAGTAGGAGCAATGAGTGCATATTTATCAAAATTAATTTCATCTTCTTCGTATAGAAGTTTAAGAGAAGTTGCTAGCCAAGTAGCAAAAAGACTTCCAAGACCAATAGCAAACACTGCTAAAAAAGCAGAAGAATACGCAAGAGGTATAGTAACAGGTGGTACTTTATTTGAAGAATTAGGTTTTTATTATATTGGCCCTATCGATGGGCATAATATTCAACATTTAATTCCTGTACTCAAAAATATTAGAGATAAAAGAGAACAAGGGCCTATTCTAGTTCATGTAGTCACTCAAAAAGGATATGGCTACACTCCTGCAGAACAAAGTTCTGATAAATTTCACGGTGTGTCTAAATTTAATATTAAAACAGGAACTCAAAATAAATCAAATAATGGACCTCCCAATTATACATCAGTTTTTTCTAAAGAACTTATAAAGATAGCAAAAAAAGATAAAAAAATTGTTGCTATTACAGCCGCAATGCCATCTGGAACAGGATTAGATAAATTTGCAGAAAAATTTCCTGAAAGATTTTTTGACGTGGGTATAGCTGAGCAACATGCTGTAACATTTGCTGCAGGTTTAGCAGCAGAGGGTATGAAACCATTTGCTACTATATACTCTACTTTTTTACAAAGAGCATATGATCAAATAATTCATGATGTAGCTATTCAAGAATTGCCAGTAAGGTTTGCAATAGATAGAGCAGGATTAGTAGGAGCAGATGGGCCTACTCATGCTGGATCATTTGATATAGCTTATTTAGCTAATATCCCTAAAATGGTATTAATGGCTGCTGCCGATGAGAACGAATTAAAAAGAATGGTTCTAACGGCAGCTAATATTAATGATAGACCTTCTGCTTTTAGATACCCCAGAGGAGAAAGTATTGGGATAGCATCAACCAATAAAACTGAGCCACTAACTATTGGAAAAGGACGTATAATAAAAAAAGGTAACAAAGTAGCTATTTTATCTTTTGGTGCTAGATTATATGAATCTTTAAAAGCAGCTGAAATTCTTGATAATAAAGGTTATAGCACCTCAGTAGCTGATGCAAGATTCTGCAAACCACTTGATACAAAATTATTAAAAAATTTAATATCGAATCATGATATATTAATTACTATTGAAGAAGGAGTTGTAGGAGGTTTCGGATCTCATGTTATGCAATATTTAACAGATAACGACCTTCTTAAGATTAATTCCAATATCCAAACAATAGTTTTTCCTGATAAGTTCATAGACCATGCAAAACCAGATGAAATGTATAAAAGTGCTAAAATGGATGCTTTATCTATAGTTAAACGTATAGTCAAATTTATCTAACTATTTCTGGTAATTTAAAACTTACCTTTTCTTCTTCTCCATCGAGAATTTCAACATCTATATTATTTCCAAAGCCTCCTTTTAAATACTTTATAAGGTCTGTTACTAAAATCTCAGGAGTTGATGCACCAGCAGTTATTCCAATTATATTATAATTTTTAATTGATTCTATATTAAGTTCATTATGATCTGATATTCTGTAAGTTGGAATTCCAGTTAAACTTGAAATTTCTGCTAACCTAACGCTATTTGAGCTATTTTTATTACCTAAAACTAAAACAACATCACAAAATTTAGCTAAGTCTCTAACTGCCTTCTGTCTATTTTGAGTGGCATAGCATATATTTCTAGTATCTGGACCCTTGATTGAAGGGTATTTCTCTTTCAAAGCATTAATTATTTGTTTTGTATCATCTACAGATAATGTAGTTTGTGTAACATAAGCTAAACGATCCTTATTTGAAAATTTTAACTTGCTTACATGATCGACAGTCTCAATAACTTTTACTCCACCGGGAACTCTGCCTGCTGTGCCTTCTACTTCTGGATGGCCTTTGTGTCCAACCAATATTACTTTATACCCTTTTTCATAATATCTTAATGCCTCTATATGTACCTTCTTAACTAATGGACAGGTAGCATCAACAATAGATAATGATTTAATTTTGGCATCATTTTCTACTTTATCAGAGACTCCATGAGCACTAAAGATAGTATTTGAATTCTCTGGAATATCTGATATTTCATCCACAAAAATAGCACCCTTTTTTGTTAAACTATCAACTACATGTTTATTATGAACTATCTCATGTCTAACAAATACAGGAGATCCAAATTTATCAATAGATTTTTCAACAATATCTACTGCTCGTTGAACGCCGGCGCAGAAACCTCTAGGTTGAGCTAAAATTATACGCTTCATTATTTTTACTTTAAATTTCTCAATTCTGTTTTTAAAATTTTTCCCGTAGCATTTAAAGGAAGAGAATCATAGAACTCTATTATTCTCGGATATTTATAAGCGGCAATATTAGATTTTGCAAAATTTATAATATCTTCCTTGGAACAATTTGCGTTCTCTTTTAAAACTATACATGCCTTTATTTCTTCCCCCCATTCATCGTGAGGAACACCAATTACCGCTACTAAAGATATATCCGTATGTCTCATAAGAACTTCTTCTAATTCTCTTGGATACACATTGTATCCTCCTCTTATAATCATATCTTTTACCCTATCAACAATATAAAGATAACCGTCTTCATCATAATATCCAATATCTCCTGTATGAAACCAACCACCTCTTAAAGCATTTTTAGTACCTTCTACATTGTTATAATAACCTTTCATAACTGCATGCCCTCTTACCACTATTTCACCTGTATCTTTAGTCTTTACCTCTTTATCATTTTCATCAAATATTTTTATTTCTATACCCCATACAGGTTGTCCTACAGAACCAGGTTTTCTCTCTCTACCTAAATGATTAAAAGTTATACCGGGAGAAGTTTCGGACAGTCCATAACCTTCAAGAATTGGAACTTTAAATCTCTCTTCAAAATTTTTCAAAACTTCTAAAGGTAAAGAGGAACCACCTGCAGAGCAAACTCTTAAATTTTTAGAAATAATATTAATATCTACTTTTGATTCATCTAGACTGTTTAATAAGGCCCAATACATTGTAGGAACTCCTCCAAAAACAGTAGCTTTATATGACTCCATAGCTTTTAAAACCTCTACTGGGTCAAAACGAGGTAATACTATTAAACTTGCACCACTTAAAATAGAACTTAACATCATAACGACTTGACCATAAACATGAAATAAAGGTAATGACATTATAACTTTATCAGACTTGATTAACTGAGCTAAGTCTTTACCAATAAAAGAATTTAATAAAACATTTGAGTGTGTCAGTTCAGCGCCTTTAGGTTTTCCTGTAGTTCCTGAAGTGTATAAAATAATAGCCGTCTCTTCTGAAGAACTCTGAACTGTATCAAAATCACCATTACTTTCTTCAACCAAAGAAGTAAAGTCAAAAATATTTTTATTATTAATATTAAAATTTTCTGAAGACTTTATAACCCACATTTTTTTACAAGAGATGGATTTTTCAACCGCTTGCATTACCTCTTCCGCAATAGCCAATTCAGAGGTTCCTTCAAAACAAATAATCCCACTAGCTTCTGAATTATTTAAAATAAACTCAATTTCATTGTTTTTTAATAAAACATTAAAAGGTAAAACAACACATCCAGCTTTCAGAATTGCAAAATAAGAAAAAATAAATTGTGGAATATTTGGACAACATAGAGCAATCTTATCACCTTTTTTAATTCCTGATTTTATTAAACCATTTGCTATTTTATTGGACATTATATTTACATCTTTATAAGTAAACATTTTATTAGAAAAATAAATTGCTGGATCATCAGGGTTAGTCTTGGCACTATATTCTAAAGTGGCTGACAGATTTAACATTAATTACTCCAAAAACTGTACATAAAAATAGTTTAAATATAATATGATTATAAGATATTAAGTCTAGTAATAATATTCAATTTAGGAGGTACACAAATTGATTAGAGTTATTTTTATTTTTACACTATTATTATCTTCTTTTTTTACGCAAATTAGTTATGCAGAAAACACAGAAGATATTATTAAATATCGCAAAAATATAATGAAAGCGATAGGAAATCATATATCAATTATTGCGGCAAATTTAAAAGGTAAAGTATCCATAAGTGAAGATATTCTTCCGCACTCTCAATCAATTCTATTAACACTTTCCTCAATAAATATTACTAAAACTTTCCCGGAGAATTCGGGTCCAAATCATTCTTCCACAACCAAGTCTCTAGAAAACATATGGTCAGAAAAAGATCTATTTAGTATTGCTATGAAAGAATCCGTTGAAAAAGCTAAAGATTTAGTTTTATCTGCTGAGTCAGATGACAAACAAAATATTGCTAAAAGTTTGGGTGCTTTAGGAAAAACATGTGGCTCCTGTCATAATAAATTTAGAAAAAAGAAAAATTAAAAAAATAATAATACTCTTATTCATTTTTATAATATTAAATAAAAATGATGCTTTTAGTAATGAAAACGGAAAGATACTATCTTTTGTTGCTGGTTGTTATGGTTGCCATACAAATAATACCGAAAAACCTTTTGGTGGTGGTTATAAAATTAAAACAAAGTTTGGCGTTTTTATTTCACCTAATATAAGTAAAGACAGCTTAAATGGAATAGGCACTTGGAATAAGGAAGATTTTATAAAAGCTGTAAAAAAAGGAATTAGTCCTAATAATAGACCATATTATCCTGCATTTCCTTATAATTGGTATGTCAATATGAGTGAAAATGATATTTTAGACATATATGAATATATATATAGTTTGCCAGCAATTAGTAATAAAACAACTAATCATGATTTAAAATTTCCTTATAATATAAGAGAATTATTATGGTTTTGGAAGTTTATAGACAAAATAGTTAGTAATAAAAAAGATATAGATAATAGCAAACAATATAAAAGAGGAGAGTATTTAGTAAATTCGGTAGCGCATTGCGGCGCCTGCCATTCTCCACGAACTTTTCTATCAATAATAAAAGATTATAATAATCTTTCTGGGCAAAAGGAAAGTTCGAAAATATTAAATGACGCCATTCCAAATATTTCTAATGATATAAATAATGGTATAGGCTTATGGTCAAATTCTGATTTAATATTTTTTCTTCAAACAGGAATTAAGCCAAACGGAGATTTTGCTGAAGAGAATATGTCTTTAATAATTGAAAATGGCACTAAATATTTGAGCCTTAATGACTTAAAAGAAATAACAAAATATATATTAAAGAATAATAATTAAAAATTAAATTTAAATATTTTTTGAATCAAAATAATCAGCTAAAATTCCTACTCTTGGAGAAATTTGATCCCATCTTTTAATATTTAGTAGAATAAGAATTGCATTAGATGTGGATAAATTACTATTTAAAACTTTATCATAACCTTCGGCATAACTGCTAACTAATGTTAAGGCTAATTCCTGTAAACTTGGTTGATGACCAATTATACCTACATTATTAAATTTATCATCTAAACAAGACAGATAATTAATAAGCATTTTATCAGATGCTCCATAAAGTTTTTTATCAACTATTTTATTTACGGAATAATTTAAATCATGTGATATAATATCCATAGTTTGAAGAGTTCGGAGTGAAGAAGAACAGAATAAAGCCTCTAAATTTGAGGTTTTGTTTTTTAACCACTTGTTCAAATTATTAGCTCTTTTTATACCTTTATTTAATAACTTTCTATCATGGTCATCAATCTCATATGATGATGACTCTGCTTTTGCATGGCGAATGATATATAAGTATTTCATATATCACATGTCCTTAACTGCTAATATAGCTCTCTCTAGATCATTTATTAAATCATCAATATGCTCTACTCCAACTGATAACCTAATTAGGCCATCTTCAATTCCTAGATCTTCTCTTACATTTTTAGGTACTGCGGCATGAGTCATAATAGCAGGATGTTCTATCAAACTTTCAACTCCACCTAATGATTCAGCTAATTGAAAAATCTGACATGTTTCCAAAAAACGTTTAGCTTTATCTAAGCCTCCAGATAAAACACAAGTTACTATCCCTCCAAATCCGTTCATTTGTTTTTTTGCAGTTTTATATCCTTCATGATTTTCTAAACCTGGGTAATATACTTTATTAATAATACTTTTTTCAGATAAATATTCAGCTATTTGCATTGCATTACTACAATGACGTTCCATTCTTAAAGAGAGCGTTTTTAATCCTCTTAATGCAAAAAATGCGTCAAAAGGACCTTGAACTGCTCCTACTGAATTTTGTAAATAAGCAATTTTCTCAGCTTGCTCTTCTAAGGAACATACTACAATTCCACCAACCATATCAGAATGTCCATTTAAAAATTTTGTAGCTGAATGAACAACTATATCAAATCCATGTTCTATTGGTCTTTGAATATATGGGCTACAAAAAGTATTATCAGCTACAGTAATAATATTATATTTCTTTGCTACCTTTGCTATATATTCTAAATCGACAATTTTTAACATTGGATTAGTAGGAGTTTCTATCCATATCATTTTAGTATTTTTGGTTATTAATTTTTCTAAATTTGAATTAATAGATAAATCACCAAAATTAAATTGTAAATTTGAAGTTCTTTTTCTAACATTTTCAAATAATCTTCTCGACCCACCATATAAATCATCCATTGCTAAAACTTCATCACCAGAATCAAGTAAAGACAGAACAGTATCAGCTGCAGCTAATCCTGAAGCAAATGCAAAAGCACTTTTACCTCCCTCTAAATCAGCCATGCACATTTCATATGCTTTACGAGTAGGATTACCTGTTCGAGCATATTCATAACCCTTATGAACTCCTGGACTATCCTGCACAAAAGTTGAAGATGCATAAATAGGAGTCATAATTGCCCCAGTGGATGGATCAGGAGATTGACCTGCATGAATAGTTCTTGTCGCAAACTTTGATTTTGGAAGATTAGAAACCATTTAAATATTCCTTTAATAAATTTTTATTAATTATAGTTATTATCAGCTAACCATTTTTTATCATATATTTTTAAATATTTATTACCAGTATCACAAACTAATGTAACAACATTTTTAGGTTTAGTTTGTTCTTTACAATACTTTATAGCAGCAGCAATTAATGTTCCACTTGAACTTCCAGATAAAACACCTTCTTTCTTTAAAACTAAATTACATGTATTTAAAGCCTCTTTATCGGATATTGCATAAGCATGCGTTATAATGGGAAAATCAAGTAAAGGAGGGATATAATCTTCGCCTATTCCTTCAACTAACCAACTTCCAACATTATCTGGTATAATTCCAGTTTTAAATTTTGGCTCTAAAATTGAGCCTACAGGATCTGCTAACACGATATCGCAATTCTTATTTACATCTCTTAATGCCTTACCTACTCCAGTAATAGTACCTCCTGTTCCCACACCAGCACAAAATGCATCAACTTTATTAGATAATTGATCTAATATTTCTGGTCCAGTCCACTCATAATGTGCTTGTAAATTAGCATGATTTCCAAATTGATTAATATATAGTGATCCCTCATGTTTACTAGCAATAGACTCTGCTAAATCTGCATAATATTCAGGATGACCCTTTTCTACATCTGAACGTGTAATTACTACTTCAGCCCCAAGTGCTTCTAAATGAATTATCTTTTCTTTTGCCATTTTATCTGGCACCACTATAAGGCACTTATATCCTCTTAGTAATGCTATCAAAGCAAGTCCAATTCCTGTATTGCCCGCCGTAGCTTCAATAATTAAACCTCCTTTTTTTAAGTCTCCATTATTTTCAGCTTTCTCAATCATGTACTTTGCCGGCCGGTCTTTAATTGAACCACCTGGATTTTGAGACTCTAATTTTAAAAATAATTTACATAAGCCTGTATCTATATTCATAACCTCTAGCAAAGGAGTATTTCCTATCAAGTCTAAGACTGAGTTAGTTGGCTGTTGTATGCCCATAATAATTCCTGTTTATTTTGATTTTTGTTATCTTCTTACAGAAGGACTTTCTAAAAGAAGTCCATTCCCTCTCCATGCAATATAAAGCTGTAATGCATTATAGTCATCATGTCCAATTTTTAAAGGTTCAGCTCTTGCTTGATTATTACAAAATTGAAACCTTCTGTGAACAGAAGCAATATTTTCCCATCTCATTAAATAAGACGGAAAACCATTAATATGCCCCTGACTAATTTTTTCAGCTCTCAAATAATTTCCTGCTAAATTATCATGACACTGATTACAAGCTAAATTCATTTGTCCTACTCTCTCAAAATAAATTTCTTTTCCTCTATTAAAATACTTTTGAGCCTCTGCTTCAATACTAACACTCATTGGCAGGCCTCTAGAAATATAAGTTATAAAACTAGACAAAGATAATAAATTATTACTTTCTAATAAATAGGGTTCTGCATTCATATTATTATCTAAACAAATATTTATTTTTTGTTCTAAATTAATTAATTTATTTTTATAAATTTTTGGATAAGTAGTTGCTACACCAATCAATGAGTTATTATTTTTATTGTGACAATTAGAACAAGCAATATTATTATTCCCAATATGTGTGTTAAATAGCTCACTTCCTCTTTCAACCCAAATCATTCCAGGGTTTTCAAACTCATCTAGCTCTATAGCTCTTGTTTCTTCTCTAGAAAAATAGCTACCAGATTTTAATTCACTTTTTTTGTAAGGTTTTTCAGAGTTCTTATAATTAGATTTTTCTTCAGCTACTAAATCTAAAGAAGAAAATAATATTAAAGCAAAAAAAAATTTAATTAAATAAGACATTTACATAATATCTTTACTAGAATTTATGCTATCTATTTTTATAGGCAATATTTCTTTACCATCATTATCATAAACGACCAGGACCGCTTTTTTATAGCTAGATTGCCCATAGTCATCAACCCATTCTACTTCTACCAATCCAGAAGTAATAGCCTTCATTTTAAAAGACATAAAGGGATTTGCAGAAACACCAGAATACCATTGACTTCTATAAATTTGCATTCCGTTAAAACGACAAATTACCGTATCTATAATTTTTTTGGGATATATAACACCAGTTTCGGGGTCTCTTCTTACTCCAGGCTCCATAACATGCTCTGCCATAGTTTTAATTGTTATAATTTCTCCTTTATTAGCACTTTTAGGAACTTTTAAACGTCTTCTCCAATTTTTTCTTTCTTCATCTGCCATTAACTACAAGCCCCAATAGTTACATCCACATAAGACTTTGCTTCACCTACCGTTCCATCATCCATCTCCGCAATAGCAACTATATTAGAACTAGTTCGCATTCTAATTCTAATAGATACACTTGCTTCTCCAGAAAAAGGTGTGAAATAAAATTTAGCAATTTCAGGAAAAGGGTTATCTAAAACTAATATATGAACAGTTTTAGGAAAATCATTCTTCTTCATAGAACAATTTACAGAGAAACTTATTGGTACTGTATTACCATTTTCAGCTATATCAGGTGCTTTTAAACTGATTAAATTTTTTCTTATTTCTCTGCCTTTAATAATATTTTTAACTATTCTTTGGGCCTCTTCAGGGTCAGGTTCTATTCTGAAAGTTTGACGATATGTTTGAAAACGATCTCTAAAAGGCTGACCTGCTTTAAATTCAGCTAATGTAGACTTACTACATAAAGCAATAAAAAAACCTGACAAAAAAGAAAAAACCTTTCTTCTACTATAACTTTTATTATTTATATTCATATTTAACCTTACATCCATCAATCTTTAAGAGTGGCTAACCAACTAATTACATCTTCTATGTCTTGGGCCGATAAAATTGATTTTTCTGTATATTTTTTATCTACTCTTTTTAATCCTCTTACTTTATAAAAAGCTGGCATTACACTGTCAGGGTTTAATACATAAGGGTTTACTAACCTAAGCCTTAGTTCTGCAATTGTATAACGGTTCCCAATGCCTGCCAAACTTGGCCCTATATTTCCTTGAAACATATCATCGTGCATAGGAACTTTATGACATGCTAAACAATTACCTTGCCTTGAAAGCGCCACCTCACGTCCATTTTTTATATCACCTTCTCTATTAGTCAATGAATATGGAATGGAATAATCAATTATATCGTATGATATCAAATCGTCATTTGCATTAACATAACTCACTAAAAAATATATATTTGTTATTATTATAATTAATGTTCTTAAACACATCTAATTTCTCAAATATAATCAATAATATCTTATATTATTATATAGAATATTGTTTCAATAAACCAATATATGATTATAAAGAATAAATAACTATTATAAAGATAATAGCATTATTAATAATTCTAATCAGAATAAAAACTAAAATATAATATTAAATTGTTAAAAATATTTTTTAAATTATTATATATTATATATATGGAGATTTAAATGAAACCACTTGATGGAATTAAAGTAATAGACTTATCTACTCTACTACCTGGACCTTTAGCTACTTTAATTCTAGCAGAAGCAGGAGCTGAAGTAATAAAGGTTGAAAGAATAGGAGGAGAAGATATGAGAAGATCTCCCCCATTTATTGATGGTGAGAGTATTCTCTTCGCAATTCTTAATAGAGGAAAACGTTCTATAGAATTAAACATAAAATCTAAGGAAGGCTATGAAAAAATAGCTAAGTTAATTAAATCAGCTGATATTGTTGTAGATCAGTTTAGGCCAGGAGTTATGGAACGATTAGGCCTTGATTTTAAAAGTTTAATAAAAATTAAACCTAATATTATTCATTGTTCTATAACAGGGTATGGCCAAAATGGTCCTAAAAAATTAGTTGCGGCACATGATTTAAACTATATGGCTGAATCGGGGTTACTGTCTCTTGCAAAAGAAAAAGACGGCTCTCCAGCAATGCCTAATACGCAAATAGCTGATATTGCAGGAGGAAGTTACCCTGCTGTGATTAATATACTTTTAGCATTGAGAGAAGTTGAAAAAACTGGAAAAGGAAAATTCTTAGATATCTCTATGACAGATAATCTTTTTCCTTTCATGTGGATGGCATTAGGCTTAACTGCTAATAAATTCTATTCCAAAGGTGGAGATTTGCAATTGACTGGGGCTAGTCCACGGTACGGAATATATGAGACTTTAGATAAAGGCTATATAGCTTTAGGAGCATTAGAAGAAAAATTCTGGCTAAGGTTTTGTGAAGTTATAAACTTACCAAATAAATTGATAAATGATAATATTAATCCAAATGAAACAAAAGAAACAATAGTAAAAATAATTAAAAATAAGAATACAAAAACATGGAAAGATATTTTAGCTAATGAACAAAATATATGTTGTTCTATTGTAAATTCATTAGAGGAAGCTATGCAAGATTCTCAAATTATAGAAAGAGAATTATTATCTGCAAAAATGAAATTAGGAAATACAGAGATTTTTCCTATGCCAACTCCTTTAGCTCCTACTTGGAGACCAAAAAAAATACTTGAAAATGCTCCTAAATTAGGCGAAGCAAATTCTTTTTATATGGAAAAATTATGAAAAATAAAACAGTACATATAATATCAGATTCCTTTTCTTTAAATAAAATTAAAGAATTTTCTAACGTAAATATAATTAATATTTTAGTTACAGACAAGAATAGCTTATCGGAAGAAATATTAGCCGCATCAAAAAATACTGATTTAATAATTTTAGTAAATTTAATTAATATTTTTGATGAAAATATAATGAATGATATAAAAAAACTAAATTGCAATTTACTGTATTGTTCAGAGCATTTTTTTGAAAAAGAAAATAAAGTCAATACAATTGCTACTTTAACACCGTATGTGATTCAAGGTTTTAAAAGTGAAACTAATAATGTTTTATATGAAGCAATAAAAGAAATAATTAAATAAATTTATGGAGATAGAATATTTCAATTAATCCTAAAAATTCAGTATTAAATATTGCTCCTTATGTTCCAGGTAAATCTGGAATTAAAGGGACAAAAGCAGTTATTAAATTATCATCAAATGAAACACCTTTAGGTACATCTTCTAAAGCACTAAAAGCAATAAAAAATTCATATGATAGTCCATCACGTTACCCAGATGGTAGCGCAATAGAGTTAAGAAAAGCTCTCGCAGAGTCTAATAGCCTTAATATGAATAATATTATATGCGGAAATGGATCTGATGAAATTTTATCTATGTTTGCTAATTGCTTTGCAGGCGAAGGTGATGAAATTGTCTATTCTGAGCATGGTTTTTTAGTTTATCCTATAGCCGCTAAAGCTGCGGGTGCAACTCCTGTTGTTGCAAAAGAAAAAAAATATAAAGCAGATGTTGGAGAAATTATAAATGTATGTACTAAAAAAACAAAAGTATGTTTCATTGCTAATCCTAATAATCCTACAGGTACTTATCTCACTAAAAACCAATTAATCACTTTAAGGAAAAAACTACCAAAAAATTGTCTTTTAGTAATTGATTCTGCTTATGCAGAATATGTAGAAAAAGATGATTATACTAATGGCTTTGAATTAGTAAATAAATTTAATAATGTTGCTTGTACCAGAACATTTTCAAAAATTTATGGATTAGCTGCACTAAGAATAGGATGGGCCTATGCTTCTTTAGAAGTAATAGATTATTTAAATAGAATCAGATTACCCTTTAATATTAATACTATTGCCCAACACGCAGCAATTGCAGCCATCAAAGATCAGCAATTTATAAAAAAAGCAATTAAGCATAATAATATTTGGAAACCTTTTATAGAAAAAGAATTAATTAATTTAGGTGTACAAATAATACCAGGCGTAGGAAACTTTGTATTAGCTAAATTTAATAATCCAA
This sequence comes from Alphaproteobacteria bacterium, assembly GCA_029247025.1. GTDB lineage: Bacteria > Pseudomonadota > Alphaproteobacteria > TMED109 > TMED109 > TMED109. The sequence goes on from JAQWLZ010000001.1 coordinate 48,665, forward strand.
AGAAAGCTAATGATTGTTATAATTATATGGAAAAACATAATATTTTTGTTAGAAAAGTGTTAGAGTACGGACTAGCTGATTGCCTTAGAATAACCGTTGGTCTTGAGAAAGAAAATACTTATTTAATTAAAATTATTACAGATTTTATAAAAAATAATTAATCCATTTATATACACAAATCAGTATAGTAAGTAGGAGAGGGAAATGAATGACACTATAAATTTAGATAAAATATTTTTTGAAAACAATGACATCAATAAAATAGATGCTGAAAAAATAGTTTCTGATTCTCTTGCAGGTGCTGAAGATGGTGAACTTTATATGCAATCGTCAGAAAATGAAAGTTTCTCTTTTGATGATGGAAAATTAAAATTAGCTAACTCAAATAAAAATATTGGCTTTGGACTGCGGTCATTATCTGGTGAAGTTGTAGGATACGCTCATGCTTCTGAAATTTCAAAAAAAGCATTAGAGAGAGCAGGAAAAACTGTTAGAGATGTTATATCTAAAGATCATAGAGAAATTGATATTTCTCCAAATAAAACTAACAGAAAATATTATAATTCAAATAACCCAATCGGTGGGATAGCTTTTGATAAGAAAATAAAAATTCTACAAGATATAAATGAATATGCTAGATCCATTAATAATAAAGTTGAGCAAGTAAGTATAAATTTAGCTAGCTCATGGGAAGCTATCAGAATATTAAGAGCAGATGGAGAGATGCTTGATGACATAAGGCCTTTAGTAAGACTAGGGGTAAATATAGCTGTCAAAGAAAATAATAAAATGGAAACTGGCTCTTATGGGTCGGGTGGTAGACATGATTATGACATAATCCTTAATGAAAAAAATTGGAAATTCCATGTTGATGAAGCTTTAAAACAAGCTTTAATTATGCTTGAAGCTAAACCGGCTCCAGCAGGTGAAATGAATGTTGTATTAGGGCCAGGATGGCCTGGTATTTTATTACACGAGGCTATAGGTCATGGATTAGAAGGGGATTTTAACAGAAAAAAAACAAGTGTATTCTCACATTTAATGGGAGAAAAAGTAGCAACAGATGGAGTAACTGTAGTAGATGATGGCACCCTAAATGCAAAAAGAGGCTCTTTATCTATTGACGATGAAGGGACTCCTACAGAAAAAACTGTGCTTATTGATAATGGAAAATTGGTGGGGTATATGCATGATAGATTAAACGCTAGATTAATGGGAACTAAATCTACTGGGAATGGAAGAAGACAATCATACGCTCATCAACCAATGCCAAGAATGAGGAATACTATTATGGTATCAGGAGATAAAGACCCTTCAGAAATATTAGAAAGTACAAAAACTGGTATATATGCAAAATCATTTGCTGGAGGCCAGGTAGATATAACTAATGGTAAATTTGTTTTTTCAGCTAACGAAGCCTATAAAATAGAAAATGGTAAAATTACTACACCTGTTAAAGGAGCTACCTTAATTGGTTCAGGTTTTGAAGTACTAAAAAAAGTTTCAATGATAGGAAATAATATGGAATTAGACCCTGGTATAGGAACTTGTGGTAAAAATGGTCAAGGTGTACCAGTAGGAGTTGGGCAACCTACTTTAAAAATTGAAGGCTTAACAGTAGGTGGAACAGAAACTAAGTAAGTTAATATTAATTAATAAGAATATCTCTCATATATTTTTTTAATTGCTTCCTCATTGTTATCATTCCAGATAGATAGCATTTCCGTAGCTTGGTTTTTTCCTGAATAAACTATTTCTTCTAATTGATTTAAATAACCAGTCTCATCATTACCAGATGAATCATACATTTTTCTATTTTTCAAACCTTTTTTAGAGATTGTAATTAATTCTTTTGCATAATCTTTAATAGAATTATTATTAATGACTAAATCCATACCTTTTAATGGCACTTCCTTGTAAGCTTTATTATACATTTCTAAAGTCCAGCTATTAGCAAAACTTTCAGCCTCATTTAGTGCTTCACTATCATATAATAAACCTACCCAAAGGGCGGGTAATGCGCACAAACTTCTCCAAGGGCCTGTATCAGCTCCTCTAAACTCAATAAACTTTTTAAGTCTTATTTCAGTAAAGATAGTACTTATGTGATCTTCCCAATCCAGTAGAGTAGGTCTTTCATTTGGCAATTGTTTTAATTCTCCATCCATAAATTTTTCAAAAGAACCTCCAGCACAGTTAATATATCTTCCATTTCTTTTAACAAAATACATTGGGACTTTTAATGCGTAATCTACCCAAGACTCGAATCCTAAATTATTTTCAAAAATAAATTTAGGAGTACCACATCTATCTTTATCGACATCAAACCATATTGCCGCTCTTCTTGATATAAATTTAGAAATCTTCATTTTCTCGATAGGAGAGCTAGCGAATAAAGCTGTAACTATAGGCTGTAATATAAATGAAGTCTTTAATTTTCGTCTCATATCTTCTTCTGATGAATAATCTAAATTAACTTGAACAGTACAAGTATCCGCCATCATCTCTAAACCAAGAGCTCCAACTTTAGGCATGTATTCTCTCATTATTTTATATCTTGGTTTTGGCATCCATAAATCTGAGGACAATCTTCCTTCAAGCCTAGCTCCAACGCCCAGAAAACCTACATTTAAATCTTCTCCTACTAATTTTACTTGTCTTAAATGTTCGTAAACCTCGCTACATGTTTGATGAATATTTTCTAGTGGTGCTCCAGATAGTTCTAACTGCCCTCCAGGCTCTAAAGTAATAGATTGCTTATCTTTTTTAAGGGCTATTAAATTACCTTCTTCATTTATTTCTTCCCAACCATAACTAACTAATGATTTTAGTATATTTTTGATACCAGATGATTCATTGTATGATACTGGTTGAAGACTATCCATTTTATAAACAAATTTTTCATGTTCAGTACCAATTCTAAACAATTTCTTTGGCTTACAACCCTCTACAAACCAATTAATTAAGTCATTTTTTTGAAGATTCATATTTCTTTTTCCTGAATAAAGTTTATTGAAATAAAGCAAGAGCTATTAATGCAGCTGTCTCTGCCCTATATATTCTTGGTCCTAAACTACATTCTATTAAATTTTCTATATTAGTTTGTACATAATCTCTTTCTTTATCATCAAAGCCTCCTTCAGGTCCAATTACTATAGCAATATCTGATGGATTCAAATTATTATTAAACTCTTTTATTAATGGTGACATTCTTAGTTCGTCGCAGAATATAATAGTTTTATTAAATGTTTCACAAATTTTTATTTGTTCCTCATATGCTCTCAATGGTTCAATATTAGGTATACTTAATCTTCCAGTTTGTTCAGCTGCTCCAATAGCATTACTTTTATACCTTTCAATATTAATACTTCTTACAGATGTCCTAGTCATCAAACTTGGAAATAAATTTTCCACACCACACTCCGTAGCTTTTTCTATTAACCAATCTGATCTTGCTTGCTTTAGTGGTGAAAAAATTAATGATGGGCCATGTTCTTTTTTTACGTCTCTTATCTTTTTTAAACATTCAGCATGAATTAAAGATTTTTTTATTTTAATCTTTGCAGACCATTCTCCATAAATATTATTAAAAATAATAATATCATCATTTTCTCTCATTCTAAGCACATTAATTAATTTATGTGACTGCTTAAGAGTAAGAGATATTTTTTCATTATTATCTAAAAAAGATTCATTATATACACGAGTTTTAAATTGATATTCCAATTTGATATCCTATTCTAAAATCTTCTATAAGTTTAATTTATATGGTAAACATTAAATAATTTAAAAATATAGTTTAGTACAAATTAAATTTATATTCCAAACAATATTAAATACTATGATGAAAAAAATAAAAAACTATATCATTTTGGGAAGATTTAATAACCCTACAGGTGCATTATTATTAGCATGGCCTTGTTTATGGGGAGTTATCATGGCAAAGCCTGAATTTTTACTCTTCTTTAAATACACAATTCTTTTATTTATTGGGTCATTTATTTTGAGAGCTGCCGGATGTGCATGGAACGATATCTTAGATAGAAATATTGATAAAAAAACTAATAGAACTAAAAAAAGACCAATTGCTTCTGGTAAACTTACAGTTCTAGATGGTTTAGTTTTTATATTTTTAATGTTTGTAGTAGGATTGTATATTTTGTATAATCTATCTCTTCCAGCTATAATTATTTCTATAATTAGTATTCCACTAATCATTATTTATCCTTTAACAAAAAGAATAACCTTTTTTCCACAAATTTGGCTTGGTATTACATTTAATATTGGTATTTTAATTGGTTACAGCTGTATAACAAATAATTATCCAAATTTAATAATCTTAACACTATATATTGGAGCTATTTTCTGGACAATAGGCTATGATACTCTTTATGCTATGCAGGATTATGAAGATGATAAAATTACAGGCGTAAAATCTTCTGCAACTAAAATGAGACATAATTCAGGTTTATTTGCGGCTTTTGCATACTTTATAAGCAGCATTATATTTAGTATTTCACTATTATTAAATAATTTTAATTTATTGATTATAATATTGGTTATTGCTCTAGGTTTATGGCAGACTTTTTATGCAGCTTATACCAAAATCACAGATACACATAAATTCAATAAGGGCTTTAATAATTCAAATTTATGTGGCTTTTTAATGTGGTTAGGTATGATTTTAAATATTTATATTATAAATTAACTATGCAAAATTTATTTTTAGAAAACATAACTATAGTTATCCCAACTTATAATTCGGAAAAAACAATTAATAATACCTTAAAGCCTATCAGTAAATACTTTAATAAAGTTATAATAGTAGATGCAAACTCTAAAGATTTAACTATAAAAATCTCTAAAAAATATAAAACTAAAATAATTAAATCTGTAAAAGGTAGAGGATCTCAATTACTTTTAGGAGCAAAAAATGTTTCTACTGATTGGATATTATTCCTTCATTCGGATACAATTATAGAGAAAAATAATATAATAGACATAAAAAATTTCATATCGAAAGATATTAATAATTACAAAGCTGCTTCTTTTAAAATTAAATTTAATAAAAATAATGTTTGGTCATATTTACTTAAAACGATTGTAAATATCAGATCAAAGTATCTAAAATTACCATATGGAGATCAAGGTTTACTAATATCAAAAAATTTTTATAAGAATATTGGAGGCTATAAAAATATACCTATAATGGAAGATGTAGAAATTATTAGAAATATTGGTTTTATTAATATAAAAATACTAAATAGCCATGTAATAACTGATGCAATGCGGTTTGAAGATCAAGGATGGTTATTTAGACCAATTATTAATCTTTATTGTTTAGCTTTATACTTTCTGGGTTTTAATATTGATAACATAAATAAAATATATTTAAGAAATAAAAATGGAAAAAGTTAATTTAATTATTTTTGCTAGACGTCCAGAAATATCCATAGGTAAAAGTCGTTTAAAAAATAAAATAGGAAAAGCATTAGGGGCTAATTTTTATTATCATAATTTATTAAAAACAATTACGAAAATTAACGCAGATAAAAGAATAAATTTAAAATTATGTGTAACTCCAGATAGTGCTTTACTAAACTGGCCTAAATCAATTTTTCCAAAGATAAGAAGAATGCCGCAAGGTCCAGGTGATATTGGAGAAAAAATGTGGAGGGTGTTTTCTAAAAACCCAAATAAAACAATTATTATAGGAAGTGATATTCTTAATATTAATAGTAGAATAATTTTAAATGCATGGAAAAAACTATATACATCAAATATAGTATTTGGCCCTGCTGAAGATGGAGGCTTCTGGTTGATAGGAATATCACAGAGCAAAAAAATAAAAGGGCTATTCAATAATATAATTTGGTCGCAGCATAATACATTAGAGCAAGTAAAAAAAAATATTAATTCCTCTAAGAAAATTTCATTTGTGAAGACTTTAAAAGATATAGATTAGTCAAATTATAATAATTTATAAGACTCTTCAATAAAAAGAGCCTTATAAAAGCACTATAAATATTTATATTAATTTAATAAATCGCTTACAGAATCTATCGCAGCTTGTGCACATTCTTCATCCTGATCGGAACTCGCTCCACTAATACCTATAGCTCCAATTAAATGACCTTTACCAGTTCTAATTGGCAATCCTCCTGCAAATGGAACTAAAAAGTCAACTGTAGCAACACCTGGTCGTGGCCCTAATTTGCCATCTTCAGCATAAGCCAGTTCACCTACTTTTCTAGTAGAACGCGGAATCATTGCTGAAGAAGTAGCTTTTCTAATTGCAATATCAATACTTCCTAGAAAAGCACCATCTTGCCTTCGAAATAAAACTAAATCTGCTCCAGAATCAACTATAGCAATATTAATTGGATTCCAATTTTTTTCTGCTCTCTTCGACTCACAAGCATCTGCCATTTGTTTTGCAACATCTAGACTAATAACTGGTTTAAGCTCTAAAGAAAAAGCACTATTATTTATATTAAGTGTTAAAAAAAGTGTAATAAAAACTAATTTAAAAAATTTCATATCCATCTCCAAAATAAAAATTAAAACTATTAGAATCATAATGTATATATTTGTGTTTATTAACTATAATTATTTTAAATTTAATAATTTGTTAATAATATATCTATAAAACAAAATTGTAGAAAAAAAGAATTATGGTAAAACCTTTATATGATTAAATTAGCTTTACTATTATTAATAATATTTATTTTTGTTTATATCTCATATAAATATTTTCCAAAATTAAAATTGTTACTTCTTAGGATTATAAAAAGTCCATTTATATTTATTATTTTAAAAAACTTAATCAGATTAATTTTTAGGAGATTTTAATTTATAGCTCTAATACCATTTTTGCTAAAATATTTTTTTGAATTTCAGTAGAACCAGCGTATATGGTAGTTTTTCTCATATCAAAATACTTTTGTGCCGATGTACTACTCCAAGAAGGTCCTACTATTGGTTCATTCATCCCAGTATCTATAGTATTTGATTGATCAGAATAAGCATAATATCCGCTAGCTTCTAAAACTAGTTCCGTTAACTCCTGTTGTATTTCAGATCCTCTAATTTTTAACATATTAGCCTCTGCAGATGGAGAAATTCCTTTTATTTCATTGGAAATAGCCTTAAGTAAATCATATTCTAAAGCCTGTAATCTTGTATCACACTTAGAAAGTTTATCCATAAAACGTTTATCCTTAATTAGAGAATATCTTCCATCAATCTCAAGCTTAGCTATTTTTCTTATTTTAGATAAAGCCTTTTTGGAACTTGCGACTTGTGCATTATTTGTACGTTCATGTCCTAACAAATATTTAGCCACAGTCCATCCTTCATTCTCTTCATAAATTAAATTTTTATTGGGTATAAACACATCCTCTAAATAAACCATATTTATATAGTGGCTTCCATCCAAAGTAATAATGGGTTTAACTGATACTCCATCTGATTTCATATCTAATAACATAAATGAAATACCTTCTTGAGGTTTACCTTTAGTACTAGTTCTAACTAAAATAAACATCATATCTGCAAAATGAGCCATAGTTGTCCATGTTTTTGTACCATTGACTTTATATCCGCCTTTTACTTTTTCAGCTTTTGTAGATAAAGAAGCCAAATCTGATCCTGACCCTGGTTCAGAATAACCCTGACACCACCAATGAGTATTAGATAAAATTTTTGGCAAATAATACTCTTTTTGTTCTATAGTCCCATATTTTATTAAAACTGGACCAACCATAGTCACGCCAAAAGTATACTCTCCATCTGGAGCACTTGCTTCAGCACATTCAGTATTAAATATATATCTCTGTGTTACAGTCCAATTGGTTCCACCATATTTCTTTTGCCAGTTAGGTGCCATCCATCCTTTTGTAGATAATTTATTATACCAATTTACCATATCTTCTTTACTTAAATGATACCCCTCTTCTGTCTTTTTTTTAGTAATATGACTTAAATTATCATTTATAAAATCTTTAACTTCTTTTTGAAATATTAAATCTTCTTTTTTAAAATTTAAGTTCATAATAATACCCATCTGCATTCTTAATCATAATATTAAAATTATAAAATATTACATTGATAAAAAACTTTTAAATCAGCCTCATTATTAGTAAATATAATTTTACGTTCTACTAAATAATAAATTCCATTCCATAGTTTACTTGAAGAAGATAAAGTATGATTGTCTTTATCATATGAGAATTGCGTATTAGAAAAGCCCGACCATCTTGTTTCATCTCCAACCCAAACCATAGGTGTAGCAACATCTATTTTGTATTTATTAATTTTGCCATTAATTTGTTTTTTGTCATTAATCTGCATAACTTGGCACTGCCAAATTAATGTTTTGGCCATAGCTAAAGCACTATTAATAAAAAATATAGATAAAAATATTAATACTAATTTCTTCATAAAATTATATTATCATAAATATTTTGATCTACCAGCATACACTAAAATTTGTCTAAATTACTTTTTTTATGATAAAAATAACATAGGAGACTTTATATGAAAGGTAGACTTGTTGAAAAATTAGCAAATAGAGGATGTATAACTATAAATAAAGGTGCTCTAATTTCTGAATTAATTGATTTGCTATCATCCAATAATATCGGAGCAGTAGTTGTAGTTGATAGAGAAAAAAAGCCTGTAGGAATGGTTTCTGAAAGAGATATTATAAAAAATTTAAATAAAAATATAAAAAATATAGAAGATATCATGAGCACTGATATTATAAATTGCGACTTATCTTTTAGTTCATCTGAATTAATGGAGCTAATGAATAAAAATAAAATACGTCATATTCCAATTATAGAAAAAAATAAGCTTTTAGGTATTGTATCAATTGGTGATGTTGTAAAAAGATTAATTGAAATCTATGAAACTGAAAATTTAAATCTAAAAAACTATATTAATTCATAATGATATAATAACTATATTTTTAAATATTAATCTTTAATATCTTCAAAAAATTGATATATTGCTCTTGAACAATAAAAAAAAAAAATTATTTTAATTTTATGATAATAGTATTTTATGATGGAAAATGTAATTTGTGTAGTAAAGAAATCAATTACTATAGAAAAATTGCTCCTATTGGCAAATTTAACTGGCAAGATGTAAATATCAAAAGTAATGCTCTAATAGATGAGGGTATTAAAACTTCTGATGCACTCAAAATACTTCATGTGATTGACACTAATAATAAATTACATAAAGGAATAGATGCTTTTATTGTTATTTGGAGAAATCTTAAATATTGGAAGTTTTTAGGAAATTTCGCTGCTCTTCCAATTATAAAGCAAATATTACATTTACTATACATAGGATTCGCTAATTGGCGTTTTAATAGGCTAACTCATTGTATTATAGCAAAAGAGAATGATAATAAACTATAGATTCTTAATGAGACAATGTATTAAGCAAAATTTGTAGATAAATATTTAGTCTGGTAGAATAAGTTTATGAAAATCAAAATTATTGGAAGCGGAATTACAGGCATTACCACCGCTTATTATTTAGCTAAAAATAATCATCAAGTAACTATAGCAGATGAAAGAAGGTACCCTGCAATGGCTACCTCTTATGCTAATGGATGCCAAATTAGCGCATCTAATTCAGAAACATGGAATAGTTGGAAAAATGTAAGACAGGCAAGTAAATGGATATTAAAAAAAGACGCTCCTCTTCTTATTTCATTAAGACCTGAACTAAATAAAATAAAATGGTTTATAAAATTCATTAATTCAATTTCTCAAAGAAAAAATAACACCTTAGAGACATGTAAAATGGCTTTAAATTCTAGCAAATTATATAAAATAATAGCTGAGGAAGAAAATATTGAATTTGATATGGTTCAAAAAGGTATCCTACATATTTATAAAGATATAAACCAATTAAATTTAGCAAGAGAAACTAACAAAATATATAAATTAGCAGGTTTAGAAAGGTGGGAAGTAAATAAGAATGAGTTAAATAATATTGAACCATCATTAGCGAATGAAAATATAGTTGGAGGTTTTTATAATACTACTGACTTTACAGGAGACATACACAAATTCTGTATGGAATTAAGTAATATATTAGAGAATAAATATGATGTGAAGTTCATAAAACATCATGCTAAAAATATTCATGAAGAACTAATTAATTCAGATTTAGTTTTAGTTTGTGCTGGAATAGGTTCTAAAAAACTTGCGAAGAGTATTGATGATAATTTACCTATATACCCTGTTAAAGGATATAGTATTACTATTAATAATCCAGGAGATAATTCTCCATGGGTTAGTTTATTAGATGATGAAAAAAAGATAGTTACTGCGAGATTAGGAGAAAAAAGATTAAGAATAGCAGGAACTGCAGAATTTTCAGGATACAATACGGATATTAAATGGAATAGAGTAAGACCGTTGATAAGATGGGCAGAAACTAATTTCCCAAATATTAATACAGAAGATATAAAACCATGGGCAGGCCTTAGACCCATGACACCCAATATGATGCCAATTATAAATAGAAGTAAAAAAAACAAGAATGTTTTTTATAATACAGGTCACGGGCATTTAGGTTGGACATTAAGTGCTTATACAGCAAAATATATTAGTGAATTAATTTAAGAAGTTTTTTCTATCATGTTAGCCTGCAATATTTCTATCCAATATCCATCTGGGTCCTCAATAAAAGCTAGACCTTTCATTTTTCCATCATCTGGTTTTTTAATAAATTTAACCCCTAATTTTTCAAAGCGTTTTGATGCCTCATATACATCTGGAACAGAAAAACCAATATGACCAAAACCTTGCGGTTCTGAATTACCATTATGGTGTTTGAAGTTCTCATCATTCTCTGTTCCCCAATTATGGGTTAACTCTAGCATAGCTTTTTGAGAGAATGTCCAAGTAGTTCTCCTAGTAGAATCTTCAGGAGCATCAATATCGTCTACATCACCTGGCATAGCTAAGAAATATAATGTAAATTGCATATCAGGAAAATCAATTTTTCTATAGAGTTTCATTCCTATGATGCGAGTATAAAAATCCAATGAAATTTTTGGATCCTTAATTCTAAGCATAGTTTGATTAAAAACATAAGATTGTGTTTCTTTATCTATATTTTCGCATAAACCTTCTACTTCTTCATAATGTCTAGCCATAATGCCTCCTAATATTAAAGTTAAATAGTTTTCAATAATATGATGCTATCTTCAGTATTATAAGGGACATAAATGAAACTGAAGAAATATGCAAAGGTAAAAATGGAATTTTATAAAATAAATAAGAAAGGCTCAATAAGCAAAGAGACTTTATTTATTATATAGAATATTTAATTAGTAGAGCATTGCATAGTTACTAAACCCAATGATGCTTCTCGGTTACTGTTAGCAATTTGATATACACAATCACCATTAATATTTTTATACTTTCCTGTGCCTCCCGACATCTTGGAAACTCCGTCTGTACCTTTTCTCAAAGCATCTGCATATATAATATCACCATCCTCATCTTTGAGATGACAATCTGCACTAAATTTTTCACCTACAGATCCTATGCATGTAATTGTTCCTTTATAACCTCGACTATCTATGTAGGTGCCTTCCACACTAACGCCTCTAAGTTTTCCAGATGGAGTCTCTATTTCACTACCCATAGTCCATTTAATACTTTGTGTTAATGTGAAATCTGCAGCCAACAATATTTTGGCATAAAATAAAGTAAAACATAATACTAATAATATTTTTATCAATTTCATTTAATATCTCCTGAATAATTATTTTAAATTAAATTAAACCTTTTTTTTCATAAAAATACAATATTAAATACTATATGTATTTAATAAATAACTGGAGAATCTTAAAATTACTTTAATCTAAAACTAACCTAATCCAGTATTTGTTGTTTACAAAAACCAGTGCTTACAAAACCCCCGGAATTTGTAAACAGTGTATCCATATAACTAGATGTTCCTTCTTCTTCATTTAAAAGAGTTATTACTATAAATCCATTAGACCGGTTATCTTCATAACTAATATATATATGGTTTTCTGATCTTAGGCGAGTTTCTGTTATTTTCATAATATAATCATTATCTGTTCTGCGTAGTAATTTTTTTGACCTTAAATCAATAGCAATCTTTACTTGTCTAAGAAAAGGCTCTTTATTTAAATTATCTTTACATATTCCCATATGACAATGTTCATACCATGATGACAAACATGCAAATTTCATTTCTGATTGTGCAATTAAAGTTTGAGGTAAAAATAAGAGAAGTATTACTAAAAAAATTTTATTCCTTCTATTATCTAACATATAATTTTCCCATCAATAGAAGTGTAAACAAATGCTTCACGTTATATATAGTATCCTTCATGAAAAGCAAATACATGCATTTCTAAAAATTATTATTATATATTTATTTTAGTTCACATGACCATTTAGTATTTGATTTATTTTTATCCTTAAATTTAATAATTAGATCTCGAGTTACTAAATCAAATATGATTTCTTTTTTATCTTGTTCAATATTATAAATCATTTTTACTTGCTTTAGATTAGGGTCATAAATTATATTTACTACTTCAGATTCTTGGCTAGGAGTCCAAAGATTTTTCCAATGATTCTTTATTCTTTGTGAAGTATTTAATGGCTTAGTAGTATCTATTTTAAATACATCAATTCCATACATACTATTACACAACCATATCTCAACTTTTGCTAGAGCATTACTGGAAATTAAAAATAATAATATAGCTATTAATAATTTTTGCATGAATTCAGAATAACATAGTTTTTTTTATCTACCAGCTAGCCCTCAAAAAGGATATTATTTACCTTTTATTTTTTTTATTATAAAATTTAAAAATGAATTCTAATACAATAAAATATTCTTATGGAATTTTACTAATACTATTATTAGCATTTATTAGATTAGTACCTCATGCTCCAAACTTTACTCCAATTATTGCTATTGCTATATATGATGTATAATATTTTATACAAATATTATCTTTGATAAATACATAGATAAAAAGTTTCAATTTATTAAATAATTAACGTTCTAGAATACTTACTTGAAGGAATAAGTATTCTAGAACTTCACACAAAAGAGGAGGTAATAATGGCTGTTATTAATTCCTCTACAAGAGAAGATATAAATAAGGATAACAACTTTGTCAATGAGAATGAGACTCAT
>JAQWLZ010000044.1 GCA_029247025.1 Alphaproteobacteria bacterium
TGCTCTGTTTCTAAAATCTTATCACAAGGTATATCTCCATTAATTATTTTAAAAAAAATATTATTTTTATCATAACTTTTCTGCAATATAAAGCCCTTCTTATTTCCTATTTTTCTTTTCCATTAAACCTGAAATAGACTCTCTTTTTATAAGTTCTTCCATTATTTCTTCTGGTTGTAAACCAGCTGAGCGCCACAATACTAATAGATGAAAAAGAAAATCCGCAGATTCTTTTATAGTTTCGTTTTTATTCAAACTTAATGCCGCCAGAGATGTTTCTACTGCTTCTTCCCCAAGCTTCTTTGCGCATTCTTTAATGCCTTTAGATAATAAAGCAGAAACATAAGAATTTTCAGGAGAAGAATTGGCAGCTCTTTCTTCTATAGTATTCCATAAATCTTCTAGTTTTTTAAATTGATTGTTCTCTGTCATTAATCATTCCTAAAAAGGCGCTATAATATTTTGCTTATTTATAGCCTAGTATTAAGGCCAGCATCTGTCATTGCTTTTCTTGCATCTTTTATTTTAAATTTTCCAAAATGAAATATAGAAGCCGCTAATACTGCGCTTGCGCCTCCTTTTTCTACCCCTTCTACTAAATGGTCAAGAGTTCCTACTCCTCCAGAAGCTATTACAGGAACAGTTACTTTAGAAGTAATCTCTTTTAATAAATCAAGATCAAAGCCGTTTCCTGTGCCATCTCTATCCATTGAGGTCAATAATAATTCTCCTGCTCCTTTTTCTACAACAAACTTAGCCCATTCTACAGCATCTAAGCCTGTTTCTTTTCTGCCTCCATGAGAATACACCATCCACTTATCTTTAACTTTTTTTGCATCTATTGCTACAACAATGCATTGAGAGCCAAATTTATTCGCCCCTTCTTTAATTAACTCTGGAGAAGATATGGCACTAGTATTTATTCCAACTTTATCAGCGCCTGCCAAAAGCAAGCTTCTAATATCTGCTAGGCTTCTTACACCTCCCCCTACTGTTAAAGGCATGAAACATTGATTTGCCGTTTTTTTTACTACATCTAGTATAATGTTCCTATTGTCTGAACTAGCTGTAATATCTAAAAAACATAATTCATCCGCTCCCTGTACATCGTAGACTTTAGCCTGTTCTACTGGATCTCCAGCATCAACTAAATCAACAAAGTTTATACCTTTTACAACTCGGCCATCTTTAACATCAAGGCATGGAATAATTCTTGTCTTTAACATCAATTTCCTAATATTTTATTGCATTCAGAAACACTTAATCGTTTATCATAAATAGCTCGTCCGCTTATGACCCCCATAATTCCTTTTTTTGCTGTGCTTTTAATTTCTTTAATATCTTTTAAGGAAGATACTCCTCCTGATATTATAATAGGTATCTTAGTATTTTCTGCAAAAGCCAAGGTTTCTTCTAATGCGGGACCTATTAAAATACCGTCTCTAGTAATATCTGTATATATAATTGCAGGCACATCTACTGATTCAAATTTTTTAACTAAATCCAAAGCTGAAATTTGAGATTGTTCAACCCAACCTTCTGTTGCAATTTTACCATTTCTTACGTCTATAGCTATTGCAATTTTTCCTGGATATTTTTCACACGCTCTAATAACTAATTCTGGGTTTTTTAAAGCCATAGTACCTATAATTAATCTGTTAACTCCTGAACTTAACCAAAAATCAATAGTTTCAAAGTTACGAATTCCTCCGCCTAATTGAATTTTTATATCTACTTTTTTTATAATACTTTCAACTATCTCTTGATTTACAGGCTTTCCTTCAAAAGCTCCGTTTAAATCAACTAAGTGAAGCCATGAACAGCCGGCATCATAAAATGATTGTGCTCTTGCTACGGGGTCTAAATCAAAAACAGTAGACTGTAGCATATCTCCTTGTTTTAGCCTTACACACTTACCGTCTTTTAAGTCTATTGCAGGAAAAAATATCATTTATTTCTGTCTATACGCTTATGATAAAAAAAGCCAGGAACAGCTTTTTCTTTAACAATATGATATGCAGGAAGAGTTCCCCATCTTACATAACCCGCATTCTCGTACAAACTGATCGCTCTATCTTGTGTCTTTCTAACCTCTAATAAAATTTGGCTAAAGCCACTTTTATAAGCTAATTCCTCTCCAGCCTCTAGCAACATTCTAGCTAAACCATGCCCTCTTGCCCAAGGGGAAACAAAATGAGTATCTATACTTGCAGAAAAAGACGATGCTTCATTACTTTTATTTGGAAATACTAATTGAAGAGATGCAGCAACTGCTCCCTCAAAACTCCCAATAAAAAGATTTCTTTGTGGCATTGCGAGCACTCCCTTCCAATAATTTTCTAAATTTTGTCTTGGAGGAGGTTTAATCCAACTAAAACCAATGCCTTTTTCAATAGCTTCTTCTGTCGCTTTACAAAGTTCTTGCAATTCTCCTGCACTAAACTTTTTTATTAAGTTTACTGATAGTTTTTTACTCTTATTTATCATGGTGTCCATTCTAAAAAGTTTTTTATAAATTGAATTCCTGCAATTTGGCTTTTTTCTGGGTGAAATTGGGTTCCTAAAATATTATTTTTTAAAACGATTGAAGTTATATCCCTTCCATAATGCGTTTTTGCAAGAACAAAATCATTATCTTTTACATTAAACTGATATGAATGTACAAAATAAAAGTCTTCATTTTTTTTTATTTCTTTTAATAAGGAGTGAGAACAGCCAAAAGATATAGAATTCCAACCCATGTGAGGAATTTTAATACTAGAGTCAGTAGTTTTTATAGAAGTTACTTCTCCATCAATCCATGCCAAGCCTTCTGTATGCCCGTACTCTTTACTATAGTTTGCTAATAATTGCATTCCAACACAAATACCTAAAAAAGCCTTATTTTCTTCAAGAACCTTTTTTGTTAACATTTCTATTAAGCCTGGCTGTTTTTCTAACCCTTTCATACAATCTGCGAAAGCGCCTACGCCTGGCAAAACTATTTTTTCTAACTCATTTAGCTCTTTAATATTATCGATTACTTTTATATGTATTTTTGGAGAAACTAAACTTGCTGCTTTTTCAAATGACTTAAAAACAGAGCGGATATTTCCCGACCCATAATCTATTATTCCTACGCGCATTTTAAATAACTCTCTTACTAGCCGTCTTTCCTTAAAACACCTTTAGTAGAAGGTACTCTGCCTGAAATTCTTGGTAGTACTTGAACAGCATCTCTCAAAGATCTAGCTAAACCTTTATAGCAAGACTCAATTATATGATGGTTATTTGTTCCATAAAGATTTTCCACATGAATATTTGCGCCCAATGCTTGTGAAAACGCTTGAAACCATTCTTTAAAAAGCTCCGTATCCATTTCTCCTAATCGTTTTTGCGTGAAAGCGACTTTCCATACCAAATAAGGTCGGCCAGATAAATCGATAACTACTCTTGTCAGAGTTTCATCCATGGGAATATGTGCATTTCCGTATCTATTAATTCCTTTTCGTTCTCCTAAAGCCTTAGATATTGCGTCTCCTAATACATAACCAGAGTCTTCTGTAGTATGATGGTCATCAATATGTAAATCGCCTTTTGCTTTTAGTGTTACATCAATTAAGCCGTGGCGTGATATTTGTTCAACCATATGGTCAAGAAAGCCTATTCCTGTTTCTATTTTTGCTTTACCCGTTCCATCCAAGTTAACTACTGATGAAATTTTAGTCTCTTTTGTATTTCTTTGTACTTTTGCTTTACGCATTTATTCGCCCTAATCTTATTTTAAAGATGTCTTTATAATATAATAATATATTCCTTAGCCATAATTAATATTTTATTTCTTTATATCTTTTTAATAAAACATATAAAGCTCCATCGCCTCCATCACGTGGGGTTGCCCAAGATGTCATCAAAATAACTTCTCTCAAAGGAGAGAGATTAAGCCATCGAGGCACTTCTTTTTTTAATACACCTTCTGCTCCAGAGGCCCCTAATTTTTTACCTGTAATAATAAGTAATGTTCTTATATTTCCTTTATAACACTTAATAATCTCTTCATTCAAATAATTATGCGCTCCATACTGAGTATATCCATGAAGGTCATATACTTTTTCTGGCCTAAATTTTCCTTTTTTTATATCTTGTGCTTGTTTTAAAGATATGCCCGCAGGAATTTCTTTAGGATCGAGCGCTTCTAAATTACCTTTAATATTAACTAAAGGCATTTCCTTCTTATTCTTTTCTTTAATAAATATGCTTTCTCTTTTATTGCTCTTTTCAATTACTTGCTTTTGAATCGGCTTTGTAATCTCAGGCTTATTGTTAAAAATTATTCTATTTGTTTTTTTATACTTTTTTGTTTTATTTGAAACAGTTTCCCATAAATCCATGTCTTCCTCTGAAAAATTATTTTCTTTATCTTTTATCATTTCATAGCTTCTTAAAATTTATTAAAATAATTACTAGTAAATATATAAAAACTAAGTTTAATTAAAAATTTCTTTTTTATAAGACATGTCCAAAATGTTTTTTCTGCTTAAGTCATTAATATTTTTTTCGCCAAGAAAACCTATGCTTTCATCTAAAGAATCCCTCATTATTTCAAGGCATCTTGTAACCCCAGCTTTGCCATTAGCGCCTAAACCATATAAAAATGGTCTTCCTATTAAGACTCCGTGTGCACCTAAACATAAAGCCTTGCAAATATCTTGCCCGGACCTAATGCCTCCGTCCATATATACTTCCATTTTTTTTCCTGCTTCGTCTACTATATAAGGAAGAGCAGAAATTGATGAAAGGGCGCCATCTAATTGTCGGCCGCCATGATTTGAAACTATTACTCCATCAAACCCTAATTCAACCGCTTTTTTAGCATCATTGGGATCAAGAATGCCTTTAAGTAATATTTTACCTTTCCATTGATTTCTTATCCAATCTAAATCGTCCCATGAAAAGGTAGAATCAAACTGTTCGGCGATCCATGACCATAAAGCGCCACTATCTGTTACTCCTTCCGCGTGACCAACAACATTTGCGAAGAAATGTCTTTTGGCCTTTAACATTCCTAGTGCCCATTTAGGGCGAGATAGTATTTGTTTAATATGAGAAAGTTTAAATTTTGGGGGTGCTGAAAGACCATTTCTGACATCCGCATGCCTTTGACCTAAAATATTTAAGTCCATAGTAATTTGCAAAACATTGCATCCTGCTGACTGAGCTCTAGATAATAAATTTGAAATAAAAGCTTTATCTTTCATAACATATAACTGAAACCAAAAAGGTTGTGTAGTTGCTTTTGCGACATCCTCTATGGAACAAATACTCATTGTAGAAAGAGTGAAAGGAATACCAAAATCTTCGCTAGCTTGTGCTGCTAAGATTTCGCCATCACTGTGTTGCATGCCACATAGACCCGTAGGAGCTAAAGCCAGTGGAATAGAAACTTCTTTACCTAAAAAGGTTTTAGATAAAGACCTATTTTCAATATTTACTCCTACCCTTTGTCTAAATTTAATATTAGAAAAATCATTTTGATTTGCTTTATATGTTTCACCAGACCATGAACCAGAATCGGCATACTCATAAAACATTTTTGGCACGCGTTTCTTAGCCAAATTTTGAAGATCATCAATACTGAAAACATTTTTCATAAAAATCATATTCCCTAAAGCTATAAAACAAGATTGAATTTTATACCTTATATGAAAGATTAAATAAAGAATACTCTAAATAAAATAAAAAAAGGAGCATATAAAAATACGCTCCTTTAATTTTAATAAAAGTTTAATCTTATATTAAAAGGTCTACCACATTGCTGTTGGATGACCAATAGATCCTGTTGCGCCAACAATTGGCACAGGGTTATAAATATAAGCAAACTCATAAACACCAGCATCAACTAATTTACTTGTGTTTAAATTTTCTTGATTGATTATTCCATGACGTGTTTGTAAGTATTGGTGAACACAGAAAACACAATCTGGGTCTTCGTTTGGAACTGCATCTCCTG
Organism: Alphaproteobacteria bacterium; assembly: GCA_029247025.1. Lineage (GTDB taxonomy): Bacteria > Pseudomonadota > Alphaproteobacteria > TMED109 > TMED109 > TMED109. The sequence goes on from JAQWLZ010000044.1 coordinate 5,990, forward strand.
GCCATGTATCAAAACCCGTCACGCCCGCATTTCCATTTGCTATCCATCTAGCTACTTCCATTCCAATTCCAGGGCAACCACTATTGTATTTAGCATTATCTACTACCCAATATTGATCCCAACCAGTATGGAATAAAATTGCATCTCCAGGCATCATCTTGTAGTCTGACATTCCTTGAGCTTTAAGTGCTGCTTTAACATCAGCCATTTTAATCATGTCGCCTACTTCCATCACTTCTACACCACGAACTGCTGCTATATCCAGAAGAATGCCTCTAGCTACAATTGGATTAAGATGTTCTGTACCAAGTTTAGCTAAGCCATAAGCGCCATTCATTTCTTGAACTGTATTACCATTGTACCAGCGCATTTCATTTTTATCTCCGTCTGCACCTACTTGAACACCAATATGTCCTAAGCCATCAAACTGAGTTCCGGCTTGTCCAATTTCTGTTGCAAGGAATTCATCATTCCACATAACTTTATTTGGCCCAAATGCACCTCCGGTAGGAGCTCCAGGAATACGTAATACAAATTTACGTGCACCAAACATTGGCTGACTTGCAGTATAAGGGTGCCCTAACTGCATTGTATTTCCTTTTTTAACCATAGCTAAAGCTCTTTTTACAACTTCAGGTTTTTTATACCAATTAGTTGAACCCGCTTGATCGTCAGCGCCCCAAATAGGATGTGGCCACCATTTTTCACCTAAAGGTGTTTCCATGCAATCGCCATCTACCCATGCTTTTCCTTTAAGGTCTGCATATTTATCACAATGGCCATCAGCATATGAACCGCCAACCCACACGAAAGTAGTCACAATAGCCGAAGCTACTGCTAATAAAATTTTATTCATTATTCTCTCCTCCAAATTTCCCTGATTACCTAAAAGCAGGGAAGGTTATT
>JAQWLZ010000014.1 GCA_029247025.1 Alphaproteobacteria bacterium
CCACCGAAAGAGCTTTACAACCCTAGGGCCTTCTTCACTCACGCGGCATCGCTGGATCAGGCTTTCGCCCATTGTCCAATATTCCCCACTGCTGCCTCCCGTAGGAGTCTGGGCCGTGTCTCAGTCCCAGTGTGGCTGATCATCCTCTCAGACCAACTACAGATCGTTGCCTTGGTAGGCCATTACCCCACCAACAAACTAATCGTACGCGGGCTTCTCATAGAGCGGCCGAAGCCTTTCCCCCGTAGGGCGTATGCGGTATTAGCTGCCGTTTCCAGCAGTTGTTCCCCACTCTTTGGTAAATTCCCACGCGTTACTCACCCGTCCGCCGCTTTCCGCTAAACCGAAGTTTAGCTTCTCGCTCGACTTGCATGTGTTAGGCGTGCCGCCAGCGTTCACTCTGAGCCAGGATCAAACTCTCAAGTTTGATACTAAATTCCCTCTTACGAGGGAGGAATTGTGTCCTATTTAAAGGACAAAATGCTGACCCGACGTTATGCATAACGAAACTTTAAATACATGTTACACAACTATAAAGCTGTAAACCTTATACTTAAAGAGTATTCTAAAATGCGCATCGTCGAATTTGCTTGCACGACAAATCGCCGCCTACGCATCCCTTTCTTCTTATGAACAATATCAAACAGCAAAAAACAAACACAAGCTCATATTGAACCCTGTCCGTTCATAACAAACATCCGAAGTAATATAATTATATCGGCTGAATGGATTGTATACGTCTCTCTTAACTAACTGTCAAAGGTATTTTACATTTTTTTTTTTAAAAAATAATTATTCCTCTATAAACTAAAATTTATTTATATTTTTCAATGGTTTAACTAAAGTAATAATTTTAAATAAATTAGATATAATTCATAAAACTCAACAAATATTAATAAATTGTAATTTTACTTAATATAAAAAATAATTTATGCTCCTTTTTTTTATAAAACTATATTATATGTCATTAAGCATTAAATATAACTAGGGCACCTTATAGACAATGAAAAATATCAAAATTACCATAATAACTGCTTTTATTTTTATTTTCTCTTCGCAAATATATGCAGCGGATATTAAACTTGCTGTTCTTAAGTATGGAACAGTAAATTGGGAACTAAATGTCATAAAAGAACATAAGCTTGATGAAAAATATAATCTAAATATAGATGTAACTTATTTAACTAATAAAAATGCTTCAGCTATTGCTCTTATGTCAAAAGCTGTTGATATGATTGTAACAGATTGGGTTTGGGTCAGCAGACAAAGAGAAAATGGGAAAGATTTCTCTCTAATTCCATATTCTACCGCCGCAGGAGCAATTATGGTTCCTGAAGATAGTTCTATAAAAAATATTGAAGATTTAAAAGACGCTCAGATTGGTATAGCTGGAGGAAGTATAGATAAAAGCTGGATACTGATAAGAGCTTATACGATGAAAGTTTATGGTTATGATTTAGCTAAATATATAGAGCCTGCTTATGCAGCTCCTCCACTTATAAATGGTATGGCACAAAAAGGAGAATTAGACGGGGCACTAAATTATTGGAATTATACAGCTAGATTAGAAGCATTAAATTTTAGAAAAATAGTTGCTGTAGAAGACATACTAATGGAAATTGGGATAGAAAATTCTCTGCCATTAATTGGATATGTATTTAGTCAAAAATGGGCTAAAAATAATACTGAAGCAATTCAGGGCTTCATAGCAGCATCTAATGAAGCCAGAGAAATTTTAAAAAATAATGATGAAGAATGGGAAAGAATAAAAAATATTACTGGTGCTAAAAACACTGAAACATTAATAGCTTTGCGTGATGGCTTCAGAAAGGGTATACCTCAAGAAAATTTTTTAAGTTATAAAAATGCTATTGAGACTGCTTTTAAAATTTTAGCGGAAATTGGTGGAAAAGACTTAGTTGGAAATAATAATCAACTATCTGACGGGGTAATTTGGTCTAAATAATGTTTAATAAAATTTTACAAAATAAGTATTTAAATATTAGTCACCCAGTTAATATGAGAATTTTTTCATTTATCCTTTTATTAGCAGTTTGGCAAATTACTTCTTTCCTTATAAAAAGTGATGTTCTTCCATCTCCAAAAATCGTATCAATTATTTTCATAAATGAAATGATCAATGGAGATATGCTATATCATTTAGGTATAACTCTTTGGCGAGTCATATTGGCTTTTACTATAGCTATGCTAGTTGGAACTGGACTAGGTATTGCTATGGGTTCTAAGAAAAATTTAAATATTATGCTCGATGGTTGGCATATTCTCCTTTTAAACACTCCTGCCTTAGTGATTATAATTTTATGCTATGTTTGGTTTGGGTTAAATGAAATTGCAGCTATTTCGGCTGTCGCCCTAAATAAAATTCCTAATGTTTTAGTAACTATAAGAGAAGGAACAAGAGCAATTGATAGAAAAATATTAGAAGTAGCAGATGTATTTAAAGTAAATTATAAAAAAAAATTTATAAGTTTTTTTCTGCCTCAATTATACCCATTTATAATGGCTGCTGCTAGAGGTGGCATATCATTAATATGGAAAATTGTTCTAGTCGTTGAACTTTTAGGAAGAAGCAACGGAATAGGTTTTAAACTAAATGAATTCTTTAATTTATTCGATATTGCTTCTATTTTTGCCTATACCCTGTCTTTTGTAGCGGTGATGATATTTGTTGAATACGCTATTATTAGCCCTATTGAAAGGAGGTTAAATAAATGGAGAACAACATAAAAAAAGAGCCATTACAAATGCCTCATGATTTATTAGTTGATATTCGCGAAAAAAGTTATGAAAATAAAAATAAACCTAGCTATAACAGCGCAATAAAAAATATGAAATTTATAGTTCCGCAGGGTCAATTTTGTTGCATAGTTGGACCATCTGGGTGCGGAAAAACAACTTTATTAAATTTACTATCTGGTCTTGATGAAAATTTAAATGGGACAATAATGTACCAAGATAATTCAATACCAAAAAACTGGCCAATTGGATATATGTTTCAAGAGCCAAGATTGATGCCTTGGCTAACAGTAAAACAGAATGTAGCAATTGTAACTCAACAAACTGCTGAAGAAATTAAATTAAGTGAGACCCTTATTAATGAAATGGGACTTAATAATTATATGAATTCATTTCCATCTGAGTTGTCTGGAGGAATGCAAAGAAGAGTTGCTATAGCTAGAGCATTTGTGAATAGGCCTAAAATACTTCTTCTAGATGAACCCTTTATTTCTCTAGATGAAACAGTAGGAAATTTACTTCGTCAAATGTTATTGAAGTTATGGGAAAATCAAAAAACAACTATAATATTTGTGACCCATGATTTAAGAGAAGCTATTTATATGAGTGACAGAATACTATTTCTATCTAAAGGGCCATCAAAGGTTATTCATGACTTAAATATAAGTATAAACAGACCTAGAGAACTAAATGACAAAAAATTAGATACTTTAAGAACTAAATTAATTAGTAACCACCCAGATATTTTGTCTGGAAACATATAATAGAAAGAGACGAGTTAGAATGGAAAGTATTATTTTAGATATAAAATCGTTATCCAAATCATATGGGCAACTTAAAGCATTAAATGAAGTTACATTTTCTCTAGCTGAAGGCGAATATGCTGCATTATTAGGTCCAAATGGAGCTGGTAAAACTACTTTATTTCAAATACTTACAGGTTTATTTGTGTCTGATAAAGGTGAGGTATTTGTTAATAATTCTAATATGAGAAATAATGCTATAAAAGCTCTTGCTCATATTGGCGTAGTATTCCAACAAATTACATTAGACCTAGATTTAACAGTAATGGAGAACTTAAAATTTCATAGTAATTTGCATGGTATTAATGAAAAAGAATTTAAAAACAGGGTATTAGAAGAATTAGAACAAGTAAATTTATCAGATCGTATTAATGATAAAGTTAGATCTTTATCTGGAGGACAAAAACGTAGAGTCGAATTAGCGAGATCTTTAATTCATAAGCCAAAATTACTATTACTAGATGAACCTACTGTAGGCCTAGACCCTCAAAGTAGAAGAGATCTTTTAGAATATGTTCTAAAGCTTAAAAAGGAAAGAAAAATGGCTGTATTATGGGCCACTCACTTAGTTGATGAAGCAGAAAAATCAGATACTGTAATAGTATTAAATCAGGGTAAAATTATTAAAAAAAATAAACCACAAACTATTATTAAAGAATTTAATACTGAATCACTGCATGATGCATTTGTAAGTTTAACTAATTCTAAAGGATAAAGATATGACATTAAAAATAATAAAACCTAATTTTATCATTATATTTATTTCTGCATTAGTTTTACTTATATCTTCAAATGTTAAAGCGGATAGAGTAGTTATTTCTAATGAAGGAAGTGATGACATTACGATTATTGATCTAAATACTTATGAAATTTTAAATACTATTGAAAGCGGTAACAGACCAAGAGATATGCATTATATTCCTGGAACTAATAGTCTTTTAGTAGCAGCCAGTGAAGATGACACTATTAATGTAATAGATATGAAAACTCTAAAAATTATTGGTAATTTGGAAACAGGAGATGATCCAGAAATATTTGATATAAGTCCAGATGGAAAAGTAGCTGTAGTATCTAATGAAGATGATAATGAGGCTACAGTCATAGATATTAAAACGGGAAAAATAATTAGAGTGATTGAGGATGTTGGAATAGAACCTGAAGGTGTTAATTTCACTCCAGATGGCAAATATGTTTTTATAACATCAGAAGGAACTAATACTATAATTATAATAGACCCTTGGAAAGGAGAAATTGTTGAAGAAGTCTTAGTAGGAAATAGACCTAGAAGAGGAGCCTTTAATAAAAATGGAGAAGAATATTGGGTTACGAATGAACTTGGAGGAACTGTAAGTGTAATAGACACAAATACTTTCTTAATAAAACATACAATCAACTTCGAAAAAAAAGGGATCAGAAGTTCTGAAATAACTCCAGTAGATTTTGCTATGAGCAATAATGGAAACTTAGCATATATTACTCTTGGAAGATCTAAACATGTAGCTGTCGTAAATACAAATAACTATGAAGTTATAGATTATATTCTAGCAGGCTCTAGAGTTTGGGGTGCCGCAATAACTGCGGACGATAAAACTCTAATTGTAACTAATGGCCAAAGCGATGACATATCTATCATAGATACAGATAAAAGGGCTTCTATCAAATCTATTGCTGTTGGAAGAACTCCTCATACAGTAAGGATAATAGAATAAATGAGAATTATTCTATTAAAATTAGTAATTATAGTTTTATTTCTATCATCGATAAATTCTCTTTATGCTGATGAAAAAGAAAGTTTTAATATTGGGTACTACGATTTAGAAAAAGATATTAGATATGATGAGTGGGGTGTTCATCCTGTCGATATTCGTTCTAATACTAATCAGTTATATAAAAGACCAATCGCTGGGGCAAGACTAGGCTTAAAGGATATTAAACCTTTCCAAAGAATGGCTAAAGTTAAGTTTAAACTTATGAGTCTAAGGATTAAAAATATTGATACAGCTGCAAATGATATTTTAAATCATATTAATAGCAATAATATTAAAATTATTTTATTAGATTTACCAGTTACCAAACTTTTAAACGTTGTTAATAAAATCTCAAATTTAAATATAGCAGTTATTAATATTTCATCAAAAAATAATGAATTAAGATCTTCAAATTGTAATCAAAATTTATTTCATACGATACCAAGTGAGAGAATGCTATCAGATAGTCTAGCACAGTATCTTTCCGATAAAAAATGGAGAAAAGTATTGATGCTTACCGGTCCTTTGGAAATTGATAAAGCTAAATCAGAATCCTTTATAGAGTCAGCAAAACAATTTGGTTTAAAAATTATAGATAATAGAAACTTTCTATTAGGAAATGATCCAAGAGCGAGAGATCAAAATGATTTAGATTTCTTGACCGGCTCCGCAAAGTATGATGCAGTATATGTATCAGATACGCATAAAGAATTTAGTTATAGGGTCCCATTTGCAACACATATACCTTCTGCAGTTATAGGTTCTTCTGGATTAACTCCAAGAGCTTGGCATTGGTCTTATTTGAGACACGGTGCACCTCAGGTGCATGGACGATTTGAAAGAATGAATCAAAGAAGAATGACCGAAGAAGACTGGGCCGCATGGATTGCGATGAGAGCTATAGCAGAAGCATTAGTAAGATTTAAAGATAATGAAAATTTTTCATTTCATGATTCATTTGTAAGTGAAAATTTTAAGCTTGATGGCTCTAAAGGGCCTGTTTTAAGTTTTAGAAAATGGAATAGACAACTAAGACAGCCAATTATGCTTTCAACAGATAATTGGGTTACAAGTATAGCACCGTTAGAAAGTTTTGTTCACCGAGAAAATAATTTAGATACTATAGGGATAGATAGTAAAACAAGTAAATGCAGTAAATAAAGAGGAGTATTATTGTGCAAATAAAGCATGCAACATTGGCCCTAAGAGGTCTTACGTACAGAGAAACGGTAAAATTTATTCATCAAAAAGGTAGATTGCTTTCAGCTTTTGTAAGACCTGCTTTATGGTTATTTGTATTTGCTGCAGGAGTTGGATCTGTTACTGGAGTCGACCCTGGAATAAATAATCCATATCCTATTCAAAATGTGAATTATTTTGAATATATTATACCTGGGTTAATAGGAATGGTTTTGCTATTTAGTGGGATGCAATCATCTTTATCTATGGTCTATGATAGAGAAATGGGAGTAATGAGATTATTGCTAACCGCTCCTCTTCCCAGATGGTACTTACTTACCGCAAAATTATTATCAGGAACTTTCTTATCAGTTTTACAAGCTTATGTTTTCTTAATAATTTGTATTCCAATTATTAACCTGTTAGTAAATTTCTCTACACCAGTTTTAGGATGGCTATATATTCTACCTGCCACTATTTTATTTGGAATGATGCTAGGTGCTTTAGGTTTATTAATATCGGTATATATTAAACAATTAGAAAATTTTGCTGGCACTATGAACTTCGTAATTTTTCCTATGTTTTTCATCTCTTCTGCATTGTACCCTTTATGGAGATTACAAGATAATGGAGCAGAATTTGTTTGGTGGATAGCTAATATCAATCCATTTACATATGGAGTAGAATTAGTTAGATGGGCCTCTCTTGGACAAGTTTATATTCCAGGATTATTAGTTACCTTAGTTTGCACTATTATATTTCTCTTTTTAGCTACCTTGGGTTATGATCCGCAAAAAGGTATGAGTAAAAAGGGTGGAGGTGGAAAGCCCAAATAGAGTAAAAGGAAATATATTGTTAATAGAAGCAAATAAACTTATTCAACTTTACACAGATAAAAAATGGAAGAAGAATATAGTATTACTTGATGCGTCTTGGTATTTACCAAATGCTAAAAGAGAGCCTATTAAAGAATTTAAAAATGCTCATTTACCAGATGCATTATATTTTGATATAGATCAGGTAAGTGATACCTCTTCAAATTTACCTCATACCATTCCAACTAAAAAACAGTTTGAGTTTAATATGCAAAAATTAGGCATAAATAATGATAGCCATGTAATAATATACTCTATGGACGGAATAGGAACTTCACCAAGAGCTTGGTGGTTGTTTAAATTGTATAAACATAAAAATGTTTCCGTACTAAATGGTGGAATGCAAGCGTGGAAAGCATTAAATGGTCCAATAAATAATAAAATTACTAAAATTTATAAAAGTAATTATGTGGCAAATATAGATCATAGTATTCTAGCAAAATACGAAGATGTAAAAAATTTATATAATAACAAAGATTATCAGGTAGTAGATGCAAGATCTCTTGGAAGATTTTTAGGTAAAGAAAAAGAGCCTAGGCCAGGCTTACAAAAAGGTCATATTCCTCATTCAATTAATATTCCTTTTAATCTTCTTATAAATGATAACGGATATTTAATTGATAAGGATGAAATTATTGAAATTTTAAATAAATATAATTTTAGTTTTGAAAAAATTGTTATTTCATCATGTGGATCTGGTGTTACTGCATGTGTATTAGCATTTGTATTAGAACTTATCGGAAAAAAGACCTGGAAAGTATATGATGGGTCATGGAGTGAATGGGGACAAAAAGGAAATGAACTTATAGAAGTATAATCATAAGCCTGCTTTAGGATCTTCAAAAATAGATTTATTAAAACTTTTTTCTGATTTACTAGTAATTAATGAAACCATAGAATCACCTGTAATATTTACTGCAGTTCTCATCATATCAAGTAATCTATCTATTCCAATTATTAAAGCTACGCCTTCCACAGGTAAACCTACTTGCGTGAGAACCATAGTAAGCATAATCAATCCTACCCCAGGAACTCCAGCTGTTCCAATCGATGCTAGAGTAGCAGTTAATATAACTGTAAGATAATCTCCAATAGTCAAATCTACCATATAAACAGAAGCTATAAATACAGTTGCAACTCCTTGCATGATTGCAGTTCCATCCATGTTAATAGTAGCACCTAATGGTACAGTAAATGAAGCAACCGACTTATCTACTCCTAGCCTTTTTTCAACCGTATTTAAGGTTACTGGAATTGTTGCATTAGACGAAGCAGTACTGAATGCAAATACTACCGCTGTACGCATTTTTTTTAAAAATAAGATTGGAGAAACATTACCTATAAACTTAAGGAATGCAGAATATGTTAATAAAACATGTAATAATAAAACTATTGAGACAGTGAAAAAATAAGATGCTAATGGAATAATCATATCAATTCCTTGTGAAGCAAATGTTTTGGCAATTAAACAAAAAACGCCTAAAGGAGCAAATTTCATAATAATTTGCACCATACTCATCATTATCTCATTCAAGCTAGTTATGCCCTTTTTAAAAGACTCTGCATTTTTACCAGTAATAGTAATAGCTATTCCTAAAATAATGGCAAAAAGAATAATTTGTAACATTTCGCCTTCTGCCATTGCTAGTATTGGATTTGATGGAACTATAGATATTAATACGGAAGATAAAGACGGAGCTTCTTTTGCAGAGAATTGTACTGCATTATCTATTTCAAAGCCTTGGCCTGGATTAATTATTATAGCACAAATTAATGCAAGAGAGATTGCAAACGCTGTAGTTAATAAATAAAGAATTATAGCCTTTAAACCAATTCTTCCCATAAGAGATAAATTACCTAAAGAAGTAATTCCAACTGTAATGGAGCAAAAAACCAAAGGTACAACTAGCATTTTTAAACTATTGACAAATAACTTTCCTATTACTTCAAAAACACCATTAGACAAATATTGGTTTATACTACTATTATAAATACCTATATTGTTTAATATTATTCCAAACAATGCACCAAATAGCATTGCAGTTAGAATTTTTTGAGTAAAACTTAATTTTTTGTAGTAGGACATAAATGATCTCAATTAAATAATATAATTGTAAAATAAAAATAAGAAAAAATATATGACTAAAAATAATTATAGAAATGATACTAAAAATATTAGAGCAGGAAATAGAAAAAAATTAAATAATGGCTTTGTAAATAGTCCCGTTTATAAAGGTTCTACAGTTTTGTTTAATACTGTTGAAGACATGCAATCAAAAATAAAAAAAAAAAATGAACAAACTTTATTTTACGGCAGGTTTGGAAGTCCTTCAACATTTGAATTTGAAAATGCAATTTCTGATATTGATGATGCTTATTCTGCTGTGGCTACTGCCTCTGGAACTGCAGCAATAGTCGCAGCTTTATTAGCAGTATTAAAAACAGGCGATCATATTCTTATGACAGATAGTGCATATGGAGTATCAAGAAATTTAGCAAAAAACTTACTAAATAATATGGGTATAACTACTACTTTCTATAATCCAATTTTAACAAATAAAATAAAAGGTTTAATTAGAAATAATACTAGGTTAATTTTTATTGAATCTCCTGGTTCATTGACTTTTGAAATGCAAAATATTCCAATACTTGTAGATATAGCTAAAAAATATAGCCTAATTACAATGATTGATAATACTTGGGCTACATCTTTATTTTTTAAACCTATTAATTATGGGATAGATATTTGTATTCAGTCAGCAACAAAATATATAGTGGGACATTCCGACGCGATGTTAGGAGTAATTACTACTAACAAAAAATATGCAAAATGTGTAAGAGAATCAGCACATAATCTAGGTTCTTGTCCCGGGCCTGAAGACATATATCTCGGGATAAGAGGCTTAAAAACTTTAAGTATAAGACTTAATAAACATCAGGAAAATGCTATAAAAGTTATAGAATGGCTTTTAAAACAAAAGGAAATTCATAAGGTTTTATATCCGGTTTTACCAGAAGATCCAGGACATAAAATATGGAAAAGAGATTTTAAAGGCGCTTCTGGTTTATTTGGACTAATATTAAACAATATTAATAGAGGCCTTATATATAAAATGTTAAATAATTTAAAATTATTTAATATGGGATATAGCTGGGGTGGTTACGAGAGTTTAATTTTACCTGTTAATCCAGAAAAAAATCGTGATAGTTATAAATGGAATCACAAAGATTTAACATTAAGAATTCATGTAGGCTTAGAAGATCCTGAAGACCTTATTAATGATTTAAAAGATAGTTTTAAAATTCTAAGAATGTAATAATGAAAAATTATATATATATATTAATATTTATAAGCATAGCTTTTACCAATGCTAATGCTAATGAAATAAAATTTCAAAATAGTTCTTTAACTATTCAAACGAAAGATTCAGAATATATTTTTAATATTGAAATTGCAATTACTGAACAAGAGAGAAGTAGAGGGTTGATGCATAGGAAAGAGTTAAAGCAAACGGAAGGTATGCTATTTTTATATCCTAAAAAGCAAATTATAAAAATGTGGATGAAAAATACATTAATACCTCTTGATATGATTTTTATAAATAATAGTGGAAAAATTATAGATATTTTTAAGATGACTATTCCAAAAGATTTGACTCCAATTGGGCCTGACGTAAAATTAAAAGGAGTATTAGAGATAAATGGAGGGCTTACTAGCTATCTTAATATTAATAAAGGTGATTATATTATTCACCCCAGTTTAAACGGAAAATAAATGAAAAATAATATTAGTACTAATAAAGATATATCTTTAAGAATAAATCTAGGGACAAGGCCTATTTTTGGTCATGGTAAAGCAAAATTACTAGATGCAATAGTGGCTAATGGTTCTATATCTGCTGCAGCAAGAAAAATAGGCATGTCTTATAGAAGAGCATGGCTATTGACAGATGCTATGAATCAAGATTTTAAGTCTCCTTTAATTGAATCTTCTTTAGGTGGAAAAGGAGGCGGAGGAGCAAAGTTAACAGAAGAAGGTGCTAAGGTATTAAAATTATTTAGAGCTATGGAAGCTAAAGCTCAAAAATCTCTTATTAATGAGAAAAAATTATTTTCAACATTCATAAATGTGTCTGAATAAATTTAAATATTGACATTCGCTATATATGTGTGTATATAACCATAGAACGTTATATATATATTGAAAGTTTGGATACATTAATATATTAGATTAATTATGATAAAGCTTTCAACAATCAGAAACCTTTTACCTCAGGTTTATATTTTATTTCTTCTGTCGCTGAGCCCTTCTGAAGCGGCAGAAGAAAAAAGAATCTTAATCTATAATGCTGCCAGCACCTCAGAAACTATTGCTGAAATTTCAAAAGAATGGGAAAAAATTAATAATATTAAGGTAAGTGCCTCAAGTGCAAGTTCTAGTTCTTTAGCTAAGCAAATAATAAATGGCGCTCCAGCTAATATTTATATTTCAGCATCTTGGCTATGGATTGAAGAATTAAAAAAAAATAACGTAATTGTAGCAAATACTATTAAGCCTCTTTTTGAAAATAAATTAGTTCTAATAGCAAACAAAGATAGTAATATAGAGGATATAGGTGTCATATCTAACAATCTAAAGTTAAAAATAATTTTTGAGAAATATTTAAATAATAGAAGAATAAGTATTGCAGACCCAACTCATGTTCCGGCAGGAATTTATACGCAACAAGCATTATTAAAGTTAAATTTATGGAATAATCTTAATAGAAATAATATGGCTTGGGGAGGAGATGTCAGAAGAACTTTAAAATTTGTAGCGTTAGGTAACAGCCCTATAGGAATAGTATATTTTACAGATGCCCTAGCAGAAAGAAATGTAAAAATCATTGGTACATTTGATACAAGCTTACATAAACCTATACAATACTGGGTAGCTGGCGTAGAAAAGTTTCATACTTTAAAATCAAAAGACTTTTTGAATTTTTTAAATAATGAATTTTCAAAGAATATATACACTAAGCATGGTTTTAAAAAGATTGAAAATAAATAAATGCTAAACCCTATTGAAATTGAAGCTTTAAAATTATCTGGGTTTATTGCTATTGTCGCAATTTCAATCTCAATAATACCTGGAATAATTATTGCATGGATAATTTCTAGAAAAAAAGGGGTAATATCATCAATATTAAACATGATTGTCTACCTTCCATTAGTTTTACCCCCTGTAGTAATAGGTTATTTACTATTATTACTTTTTAGTCATAATGGTATAATTGGAAATTTTTTATTAGAATATTTTAATATTTCAATAAATTTTTCTTGGAAAGGAGCAGCTGTAGCAGCAGCAGTTGTATCATTCCCCTTACTTGTAAGATCTATTAAATTAGGGTTTGATACATTTGATCATAAAATAGAAGAAGCTGCATATATTAATGGTGCAAGTAAATTAGATTGTTTTATTTCAATTACATTACCTCAGATACTACCTTCTATAATCACAGGAGTTACTCTAGCATTTGCAAGGTGTCTTGCAGAATTTGGTGCTACTATTACTTTTGTTTCAAACATTCCAGGAGAAACGCAAACTCTTCCATTAGCATTATATACAGCCACACAAATTCCAGGAAGTGAGGAGTCAGCAATATGATTAGTTATTATATCAATAATATTAGCCTTTATATCGGTAGCTATAGCTGAAATTTTAGCAAAAAGGACCAATAAACGTATTGTAGGAAGTAAGTATTAATGAACAAAAATCATATAGAATACAAAACAATCCTAGGAAACTTTAAATCAAATATTAATTTATCCTTTTCTGATTCCAATATAATAGCAATTACTGGACTATCAG
>JAQWLZ010000018.1 GCA_029247025.1 Alphaproteobacteria bacterium
CTAATTTATCTACTACTCTCAATGATCTTTTAATTATATCTATATGTCCATTCGTAATAGGATCAAATGAACCTGGGTATAAGCCAATTCTATCAGTCATTTTTATTTACATCCTCATTGAAATTTTTAACATTTTCAATATCATCATCAGTTATTACTTCTTCTTCATCTTCATCTTCATCTATTGATATTGTAGTGACAGATACAACTTTTTCACCTTCATCTATTGAAAATAAAGTCACACCTTGAGTATTTCTAGAAGCTATTCTTATATCATTAACTGGCGATCTAATTATTCTACCTTTATTTGTTACCATCATTACATCATCAGTATCTAAAACTGGAAATGATGCTATCACATTACCATTACGCTCAGAAGTTTCAATATTAATAATACCCTGTCCTCCTCTATTTGTAATTCTATACTCATATGCAGAAGACCTCTTTCCATAGCCATTTTCAGAAATAGTTAATATAAATTGATCATCACTATACATTGATTCAAATATATTAGCGTCAATAAACTCTTGACTATCTCCTCTACGTTTTGCTGTAGCTGCTTTTAAATATAACGACTTAATTTCTGTGTCAGCCTCTATATGCTTTAAAACAGAAATAGATATGACTTCATCATCATTTTTTAACCTAATGCCTCTGACGCCTACAGACCCCCTACCCTTAAAAAGCCTAACATCACCAGATCTAAATCTCATACATTTTCCTTGTGCAGCAGACAACATTATATCATCATCTTTCTTACATGGAACAACACCAACTAATGCATCTCCATCTAGCAGCTTCATAGCAATTTTTCCATTTGCCTTTACATTAGAAAAATCACTTAATGCGTTTCTTCTTACATTACCAGATTTTGTAGCAAACATTAAATCTGGCGGGTTTTCAACATTCTCAGGTAAAGGCATCATAGTAGTTACTTGTTCTCCTTCTCTTAAAGGTAATAAATTTACTATAGGTCTTCCTTTAGCTTGAGGATTACCAAGAGGAAGTTTATATACTTTAAGTTCATATACTATACCTGTGTTAGTAAAAAATAAGACTGGATCATGTGTATTTAAAACAAAGACCTGACGAATAAAATCTTCATCTTTTATGGACATGGCAGCTCTGCCTTTGCCTCCCCTTTTTTGAGCTCTATAAGTACTTAAAGTCGTTCTTTTAATATAACCACTATTAGTTAGCGTCACTACCATGTCTTCACGTTCAATTAGAGATTCTACATCTTGATTGATTTCTATATCTAAAATTTGAGTTCTTCTAGGTACTGCAAATTGCTCTTTAATATTATTAAATTCATCCTTCATGATATTCATTAGCTTATCTCTAGATCTTAATATAGAGAGTAATTCAACAACTTTAGTAACTATTTCTTTTAGTTCTTCAACTATTTTATCTCGTTCTAAACCAGTAAGCCTCTGCAAACGTAACTCAAGGATAGCTTTGGCTTGATTATTAGATAATTTATACATTCCATTTTCATCAGCTTTATCATTAGGATCACCAATCAAATCTATTAAATCTGATATATCTGATGCCTTCCAATCTTTATCTAATAATAATTTTTTTGCCTCATCTGAGTCTTTAGAAGACTTAATTAGTTTAATAACCTCATCTATATTAGATACAGCTAAAGCTAACCCAACTAAAGTATTAGCCCTATCTCTCGCTTTTTCTAAGTCAAATATAGTTCTTCTAGTTATAACTTCTTCTCTAAAAGTTAAGAAAGACTCTAAAATTTGTCTAGTACTTAATTGTTCTGGCCTACCAGCATTCAAGGCAAGCATATTTACCCCAAAATATGTTTGCAAAGGTGAATGTTTATAAATTTGATTGAGAACCACCTCAGGTGTTGCATCTCGTTTTAATTCTACAACTACCCTCACTCCTACTCTATCAGATTCATCGCGTAAATCTGATATTCCTTCTATATTTTTATTTTTTACAGCTTCAGCTATTTGTTCAATCATTCTGGCTTTATTTACTTGATAAGGTACCTCTGAAATAATTATTGCTTCTCTGTCTTTTCTAATATTTTCTATTGAAGTCTTACCTCTCATCACTATCGAACCTCTACCTGTTTCAAAGGCAGATCTAATACCCGTCTTCCCTATAATTTGAGCCCCTGTAGGAAAATCTGGGCCAGGAATAATTTCAAGCAACTCATCAGAAGAAATTTCAGAATTTTCAATTATAGCTAAACAACCATCAATAACCTCTCCTAAATTATGAGGAGGTATATTTGTTGCCATACCAACTGCAATACCTCCTGCACCATTAACTAAAAGATTTGGATATTTAGCAGGTAGAACACTAGGCTCTTGTGTTGAATTATCATAATTGTCTTGAAAATCTATAGTATTTTTGTCTATGTCATCTATTAACATAGTTGAAGCTTGATCCATTCTAACTTCTGTATAACGCATAGCTGCTGGTGGGTCTCCATCCATAGAACCAAAATTACCTTGGCCATCTATTAGTTTAAGGCTCATAGAAAAAGTTTGAGCCATTCTAACCATAGCTTCATAAATAGCATTATCACCATGTGGGTGATATTTACCCATAACGTCCCCTACAACTCTTGCTGATTTTCTATAAGGTCTATTCCAATGATAATTTCCCTCCTTCATAGCATAAAGAATTCTTCTATGAACTGGTTTTAATCCATCTCTAACATCAGGAAGTGCCCTACTAACTATTACACTCATTGCATAGTCTAAATAAGACTTTCTCATTTCATCTGAAATAGTTACAGGTAAAATGCCTTCTTCTAAAGGATTTGCTTCTTCATTATTATTTTCATCTTCCGGGGTATTTGGATCTTCAGGTTCTGCCAAATTACTATTCCTTAATATAAAAAATTATAGTTATTTATACTATATTTAGTATATAAGAGCAAGAAATCCTCAATATAATGTACCTAAAATGGTATATCATCCTCAATGTCAGAGTCAATAGCAGTATTTTCTGTAACAGCTTGATTTATATCACTATTTTCTTGTTGATTTATTTGGTTATTATTATTGTCAGAATAATTGTCATTACTACTTCCTCTAGAATCTAAAAAAGTTAATTCTCCTTTAAAATTTCTTAGAACCACCTCAGTAGCATATTTATCTACGCCAGAAGAATCTGTCCATTTTCTAGTTTCAAGCTGTCCCTCAATAAATAATTTAGAACCCTTTTTAACATATTGTTCTATTAAATTTATGAGATTCTCATTAAAAACAACTACTCTATGCCACTGTGTTCTCTCTTTTTGCTCATTACTCTCTCTATCTTTCCATCTTTCACTTGTAGCTAAAGATAAATTACATACTTTACCACCACTTTGAAAAGATCTTATTTCAGGATCTTGTCCAACATTTCCTACTAAAATAACTTTATTTACACTTCCTGACATAAATGCTCCTTTCATAAAAAAAATATATATAATATAACACAACAATCGATAAATTTATACAACTGCTTTATATTATAATAAATTTTAATTTAGGTCATTTTATGAATAATAATAAAAATAATAATCATTCTGATAATTTAATAATAATAGGTGCTAACGAAAATAACCTTAATAACGTTAATTTAACCATCCCCAAAAATAAACTTATAGTTTTTACTGGTGTATCAGGTAGCGGTAAATCATCTCTAGCGTTTGATACTATTTATGCAGAAGGACAAAGAAGATACGTTGAAAGTCTATCCGCTTATGCTAGACAATTTTTAGAGTTGATGCAAAAACCAAAAGTTGACACGATAGAAGGATTATCACCGGCAATAGCTATTAACCAAAAATCAGTTTCACATAATCCACGCTCCACTGTTTCAACCGTTACAGAAATAAATGACTACTTAAGGCTTTTATATGCCAGAGTTGGCATTGCCTACTCTCCGCTCACAGGTAAACCTATTACAAGTCAAAGTATTTCACAAATGGTTGATGATATCATAAAAAATAATGAAGATTGTAAGATATATCTGTTAGCTCCGATTGTTAGAAGTCGAAAAGGAGAACATAAAAAAGAAATATTAGAACTAATAAAAAAAGGGTTTCAAAGAATAAAGTTAAATAATGAATTATATTCAATAAACGAATTACCAACAATTGATAAAAATATAAAAAATAATATTGAAGTAGTTATTGATAGGATAGTCATAAAAAATGATATTAAGCAAAGACTTGCAGAGAGCATAGAAACCTGCCTAGAATTATCAAATGGGCTTTTATACGTTGAAGATTTAACAAAAAACAAGATAAACATATATTCAGCTAAATTTGCCTGTCCAGAATCTGGATTCACAATAGATGAAATAGAGCCTAGATTATTTTCATTTAATAACCCAGTAGGTGCATGTTCAGCCTGTGATGGCCTAGGTGAACAAAGCTTTTTTGATGAAGATCTAATTATTCCAAATAAAGAATTAAGTTTAAATGAAGGAGCAATTAAACCTTGGTCAGGAAAAGGAAAAGATTTTTATAACCAAGCTTTATTAGGTTTATCTAAACATAATGGAATGGATCTTAATAAAAAATGGGTGGATTTACCAAATGATCATAAGGAGCAAATATTATATGGTAATAAAGATAAAAATATAACTATAGAATTTTACAATGACTTAGAAAAAGTATCTTTAAATAGACCATTTATAGGAGTTATACCTTCATTAGAAAAAAGACTATTAGAATCTAGTGACTCATGGTTTCGGGATGAATACTCTAAATACCAATCTATTAAAGAGTGTCAAAAATGCAATGGAGATAGATTAAATGAAAAAGCATTATCAGTAAAAATTGATGGCAAGAATATTGCAGAAATATCTAAAATGACTATTTTGAATGTACTAAATTGGATTAATGATATTGAAAGAGTATTATCTATTCAATTTCAAGAAATTGCTAAACCTATTATTAAAGAAATTTCATTGAGATTAACTTTTTTAATTGATGTTGGCCTTGATTATTTAACTTTAAATAGAAAATCTAATACTTTATCAGGAGGAGAGAGTCAAAGAATTAGATTAGCATCACAAATTGGATCAGGCCTAACAGGAATTTTATATGTTTTAGATGAACCTTCTATAGGATTACATCAAAAAGACAATCTCAAATTGATAGAAACTTTGAAAAATCTTAGGAATTTAGGCAATACTGTTATAGTTGTTGAGCATGATGAAGAAGCTATGCTAGCTTCTGACTATATAGTTGATATAGGCGAAGGAGCTGGAATTAATGGTGGTAATATTATTGCTGAAGGTACACCTAAACAAATATTAAAAAATACAAAAAGCATTACAGGTAATTACTTATCTGGAAGAAATATAATTCCCTTACCTAAAGTTAGAAGGAAGGCAATTAATAAACAATTTTTAGAACTTGAGGGTGCAAAAACAAACAATTTGAAGAATATAGATATTAAGATTCCTCTTGGTAATTTAGTTTGTGTTACTGGTGTTTCTGGAAGTGGTAAGTCATCTCTAATTATAGATACTTTACTTCCTGCACTTGAAAGAGAAATAAATAATAAAAAACATTTAAAAATAGGAAAATTTAAAAATATTAAAGGAATAAACTTTATAGATAAAATTGTAGAAATAAATCAAGCTCCTATTGGAAGAACACCCAGATCTAATCCGGCTACCTATACAGGAGCATTTACGCCAATAAGAGAATATTTTGTACAAAGTACAGAATCAAAAATACGAGGTTATAAACCAGGAAGATTCTCATTTAATGTAAAAGGTGGAAGATGTGAAGCTTGCCAAGGAGATGGTATAGTTAAAATTGAAATGCATTTTTTACCAGATGTATATGTAAAATGTGAAGTCTGTGACGGGAAAAGATATAACAGAGAAACGCTAGAAATTTCTATTAAAAACAAAAATATAAATGATATACTTAATATGAGTATTGAAGAATCTAAAAAATTTTTTAAAGCTATTCCTAGTATATATAATAAAGTAAAAACTCTCGGAGATGTAGGTTTGAATTACATTAAACTCGGCCAAGCTGCAACTACTCTCTCTGGAGGTGAGGCTCAGAGAATAAAATTATCTAAAGAGCTTTCTAAAAGAGCAACTGGTAAGACATTATATATTTTAGATGAACCTACTACAGGCTTACACTTTGAAGATGTAAAAAAATTACTTCATGTGCTAAATACTTTAGTTGATCAAGGTAATACAGTAATTGTAATTGAACATAATTTAGATGTAATCAAATCTTCTGATTGGATTATAGATTTGGGACCAGATGGAGGTGAGAATGGAGGAAATATTATTGCAGAAGGAGACCCAGAGAAAATAATAGCAAACAAAAATAGCTATACTGGAAAATATTTAAATAAACATATTAATAATTAGATAGTATTTTAATGGATAAAAATAAAATTATAATAATTGGAGGAGGATTAGCTGGCTGTGAAGCAGCCTGGCAAATAGCTTGCTTAGGGTTTGAGGTGGATTTATATGAGATGCGTCCAAATGTTAAAACAGAAGCCCACATATCAGATAATTTAGCAGAACTTGTTTGTTCTAACTCATTTAGATCTGATGATATGAATAATAATGCAGTAGGATTGCTGCATGCTGAAATGCGAGAGCTTAACTCATTGATAATAAGTTGTGCAGATAAAAACAAAATTCCTGCTGGAGGAGCATTAGCGGTTGATAGAGAAAAATTTTCTCAATCTGTTCATAAAAGTATATTAAAACACCCATTAATAAATATTATACATAAGGAATATACAGATTTACCTGACTTTTCTTATAAGGCAATTATAGCCACAGGTCCACTGACTTCTAAAAGTCTAACTCAGAAGATAATAGAATCCACAGGCAATAAAAATTTAGCATTTTTTGATGCTATTGCTCCCATTGTATATAGTGATTCCATTAATATGGATATTGCATGGTTTCAGTCTAGGTATGATAAAATTGGGACTTTAGGTGATGAAGATGCCTATATTAATTGTCCTCTAAATAAAGATCAATATGTAAATTTTGTTAATAAATTAAAAAATGCTGAATATACAGAATTTAAAGAATGGGAAAAAAATACACCTTATTTTGAATCATGCTTACCAATTGAAATCATAGCAAACAGAGGGATAGATACACTTAGATTTGGACCTATGAAACCTATTGGTCTTACAAATAAGCATAGTAACATCAAACCATATGCTGTTGTCCAGCTTAGACAAGATAATGCTAGTGCTACACTTTATAATATAGTGGGGTTCCAAACAAAAATGAAATACAAAGAACAAGCAGATATATTTAAATCAATCCCTGGCTTAGAAAACGCTAAATTTGCAAGATTAGGAGGATTGCATAGAAATACATTTATAAATAGTCCTTTAATACTGGATAAACAATTAAGATACAAAAAATTACCCCATATTAGATTTGCAGGGCAAATAACAGGTGTAGAGGGTTATGTAGAAAGTGCTGCTATGGGATTATTAGCAGGTAGGTTTTTAGCTTATGAGGAGCTGAATAAAAAAGATATTGATATACCTTATTCTACTGCTCTAGGATCTTTAATTAGTCATGTAACGACCATTAGAGATAAAAACTTATTTCAACCTATGAATATTAATTATGGCTTGATACCAAAGGTTACAGTGAAAAAATATAAAAATAAAAAAGAAAAGAAGGAAATAAGTAGAAGAAATATTGCAGCCAAAGCAATAAAAGAAATTAAATTATGGCAAAATAACTTCATTACCAAATTCTAAATAATAATAGAAATAATTTCTTTAATATATTTCTTCTCGTAAAATTATTATTAGAATTTAATAAGAAAAAAATTAAATACTTTCTCTTAGGCCTTTTACATATACTTTTTGCTTTATAAAAAAAACCAATACTTTTAGAATTATCATTATGTTCAAAAAAACTTTTAGAAAGCATTAAGTAATTTAATGAAATTTTTATATTTGCATCAAAATTATTTATTCCTAATATTCTACATATAATACTTTTTTTTAATATTAAATATTTAGTGTAAATTTTAATTCTTTTATTCAGGTCCTTTTCAAGACTATACTTTTGATAGAGATTAATTATAAACAATAATTCATTTTTAATAATATTATTATCTAAAAAATATTTATTTAAAAGTCTCAAAGCAGGCACAGAAAAATATTTTCCATCAATAGCTTCTGAACATGTAATCTTCCACCAGTTTAATTTAGTTGCTATTATATTTTCTTCTACATTACTATTTATAATATTTTTAAATTCCATATCTAAAAATAATATCAAAAGTGTTTTTTTTCTAAACTCATAATTAACAAAAAGACCTGATATATAATAATGATATGATATTAACTTTAATTCATTCTCAATTATTTTAAAATCTGATGAATTATTCAACCGGGCTCTATAATAGCAGCAATACTTCTACCATCTCCTATTAATACTGACCAAGTCCTGCATGCTGGCCCTATCTGCATTTGTTCTATTGGTATACTTAATGTTTTAAGAAATTTTAAAGTATCAGACTCATATCCAAGTCCTTTTAAAGATCCATATATTATTAACTCTGGTAATGATTGATTAATATTTCTATTAATTATTATTTTATGCTCTTCATCTAATATTTTACCTAATTCTATATATTTATCAGATAAGAATAAAACAGAATTATGTATTTTATTTCCAGAAACCCTTATATATCCTTCTCCATAACCTTCTAATTGTGGAGCATTATTTTTAGGATATAATTCTAAATCCATATATAATTAACTTTCACTCTCTTTAGATCTTCTAATGTTTAAAAACATTAGTACTGTTGAAGCAATAAATATTGATGAATAAGTTCCTACAATTATTCCCCATAACATTGCAAATGCAAAATCAGATATAATCTGACCTCCAATTAAGTATAAAGCTCCTAAAGCAAGCATGGTGGTTATAGTAGTATTAATAGTTCTTGATAAAGTTTCATTTATACTTTTATCTAATAGTTCTTTTAATTCCATTTTTTTAAATTTTCTTAAATTTTCTCTTATTCTATCGTAAACAACTACTGTATCATTCATTGAATATCCTATTATTAAAAGTATTGCTGCTACGGTAGATAGGTTAAATTCTAACCCTAATATGGAAAACACACCAAGAGTAAGAATGATATCATGCAATAAAGCAATAATAGCACCTATGGCAAATGGTAATTCAAATCTAAACCAAATGTATGCCAACATAGCCATAATTGCAAAACATATAGCCATTACACCATCTGATATTAAATCTTTACTTACAGTAGGCCCAACATATTCAAGTCTTCTATAATCTATATCTTTACCAAAAGCTTTATTTAAAGCATTTTTTAGTATTTCTACAGCAACTTGTTGAGCATTATCGGACCCCTTTTGTCTTTCTACTCTAATTAAATAATCAGATTTTACCCCAAATTCTTGAATAGAAACTTCACCAATATTTAAATCAGATATTTTACTCCTAATATCAGATATAGCTATATTATTGCCTGTTCTTACTTCTAATAAAATTCCACCTTTAAAATCTATACCAAAGTTTAAACCAACAAATAAAACAGAAAGAATAGCTAAAACAGATAATATACCTGAAAAGGTAAAAGAAAGAGCTTTTAATTTTATAAATTTGATTGTTGTATTGTCAGATATTAATCTTAACACTTATTAATTCTCCCAATTTATATATTTAAATTATTAGGCTTATACCTGTTATACCAAATAGTTATAATTCCTCTACTTAATAATAAGGAAGTAAACATAGTTGTCATAACTCCAAGCGCCAATGTAACCGCAAATCCTTTCACTGGACCTGAGCCAAACTGGAATAAAATAACTGCAGCTAAAAGCGTTGTTATATTAGCATCTACAATTGTTCTAAATGCTTCTTTAAAGCCATTATCTATAGCTCCAATATTAGATCTTCCAGATCTAGACTCTTCTCTTATTCTTTCAAAAATCAAAACATTTGCATCCACAGCCATACCAATAGTAAGTGCAATTCCAGCTAAACCAGGTAAAGTAAGTGTTGCATCTAATACACCTAATATTGCTAAAATTAATAATATATTTATTATTAATGAAATATTAGCAACAACACCAAATCTTGCGCCATATATTACTAACATATAAATAATAACTAATATTATCGCAATAATAGCAGCATACATGCCTGCATTTATTGAATCTTTTCCTAGTGAAGGACCTACAGAACGCTCTTCCAAAATTGTAAGTGGAGCAGGTAACGCACCGGCTCTTAATAGAACTGCTAAATCACTTGCAGTTTCAAACGTGAAGTTCCCAGATATTTGCCCACTTCCGCCAGTAATGGCTTCTCTTATAACAGGGGCACTTATTACTTCACCATCCAAAACAATTGCAAATCTTTTTCCTACATTTTTTGAAGTCAAATCACCAAATTTTCTTGAGCCAGTAGAATCAAAACGTAAACTAACTACTGGTTGATTGTATTGATCCATACTTGGGTTTGCATCTACTAATTGATCCCCAGATACTCCAATACGCTTATATATAATATATGGTAAACTTTTTTCTCCAGTCCTTGGATCTAATTCATATAACAAATCAGAACCAGGAGGCACCCTTCCTGATAAAGCTTCATCAATACTTGCTGTTTCGTTAACCATTCTAAAATTCATTCTAGCGGTTTTACCTAAAAGCCTTTTAATTCTTTCTGGATCATCTAAACCTGGCAACTGCACTAAAATTCTTTCATCACCTTGTCTCTGAATTATTGGCTCATTAGTTCCTACTTCATCTACTCTTCGTCTGATAATCTCAATTGATTGTAATATTGCATAATCTCTTATTTCAGTAATTTTTTCCTCACTGAATGAAACTTGAATAGATGAAAAATCTTCATCATCAACTATTAGTGAATCATCAATATTTAAAATTAAATTTTTAATTAGATCTACATCATTTTCTTCAATTAAAGAAAAAGTTAATTCTGTATTAATTACAGATAAATTTTTATACCCTATTCTAGGGCTTGCATTTCTTAATGCTATCCTTAATTCATCTGCTACCGAATTTAATCTATCAGTTTGCAGACTATCTGATTCAACTTCTAGTAATAAATAAGATCCTCCTTGAAGATCTAATCCTAATCTAATTTCTCCAGCTTTGAAAAAATTAGGTACACTATTTTTGGAAACAAAATTAGGTAATGAAAATAAAATAGCAAAAATGCTAACTATTAATATTAGTACTTTTTTCCAATTTTCAAATATAAGCATCTAAAACCCTAAAATGAAATTAATAAAAAACATTATTTCTTTTGATCTAAACTTTTATCAGATACTACTTCAGTAATAGTAGATCGCACAACCTTAACTTTTACATTTTCTGCAATTTGAACAGAAGCAATTCTATCATCTATTATCTTATCAATTGTTCCCATTAATCCTCCAGCTGTAATAACTTTATCTCCTTTAGTTAAAGCTTCAACCATTGATCTATGCTCTTTCATTTTTTTTTGTTGAGGGCGAATAAGTAAAAAATAAAATACCGCAAATATTAAAACTAACGGAGCAATTTGAATTAAAAACCCAGATCCTCCACCTGCACCTTGTGCCATTGCTTCTGAAATAAACATATTAACTCCTTAAATAAAAAAATTATATAACCCCTAAATCATATATTGCAAAGTATATAATGAAGGTTTACCGTAATAAATATTAAATACTATATTATTGCAACAAAAACTATTATTCTTATTGCCTTATGGAAAAAAAATGAATTTTGATAAAAATATTTTATCTTTATTACGAAGATCAACAGAAGCTCTTGAAAAAGCTACTCAGACAAATTCAAAAGATAAATTAGTAATTACTTCTGCTAATGGATATCTATGGGATTCTGAAAATTTTGAACTAATTCCAATTAATGTAATAAATGCTATAGATCTAAACTTATTAAAAGGTATAGATCATACAAAAGAAATTCTTTTAACAAATACGCTTCAATTCTCTGAGGGTTTTCCTGCAAATAATGTATTATTATGGGGTGCTAGAGGAATGGGTAAGTCATCTTTAGTAAAATCTGTACACAAGGAGATTACTAAAAAAAATAATTCAAATCGTTTAATACTAATTGAAATTTATAGAGATGATATAAAAAGCCTTCCAAAGTTAATATCTCATCTTAATAAATATAATCATCAATTTATAATATTTTGTGATGATTTATCGTTTGATGCAAATGAAACTACCTATAAGTCTTTAAAAACTGTTCTTGACGGAGGTATCATGGAAAGAACTCCTAATATTTTATTTTATGCTACATCTAATAGGAGACATTTGATGCCTAGATCAATGATTGAAAATGAAAATTCTAATTCTATATCTCCTTCTGAAAGTGCTGAAGAAAAGATTTCATTATCAGATAGATTTGGTTTATGGCTTGGTTTTTATCAATGTTCTCAAGATGATTATTTAGCGATAGTAAATAGTTATGCAAAAAAATTTAAATTAAAAATTGATAACAAAGATTTATGTAAATTAGCCATTGAATGGTCAGTAACAAGAGGTTCTAGATCTGGAAGAGTTGCATGGCAATTTATTCAAGATTTAGCTGGAAAATTAAAAGTAAAGTTAAAATAATTACGGTAAAAATTTCAATGGATTTAAAGGACCATTTTTATCTCTAATTTCAAAATGAAGTTGGGGAGTAGACACCTTTCCACTATTACCTACTAAGGCAATTACCTGGCCTTTATTTACTTTTTCACCTTTGACTACATTAATCTTATCTAAATGTGCATATGCTGAGGTTTTATTGTTATAATGCTTTACTAGTATTAAATTACCAAATGCTTGAATTTCATTACCAGCATAAACTATTTTTCCAGATTCTATAGCAAAAACTGGCTCACCTATTGAAGCAGAAATATTTATACCATCATTTCTTAATCCTTTGGCTAATAGGCCAAAATTTGATATTATTTCTCCTTTTACAGGCCATACATAAGTCGAACTTTTATTACCAACAACTATATTATTGTTTTTACTACTTTTTTTAGCAATAATTTTACTAGGTTTTTTACATGAGGTATTTATATTATTTTCATTAAAAGGTATAAATATTTTATCACCCTCAAATATTTTATCATTACTTTTTAATTGATTAATTTTCATTATATCAGAAACACTTACGTTATAACACTTTGCAATATCAAATAAAGTATTTCCTTTTTTAACCTTATATATATTAGCTTCAGCTATTACTAACTTATCACCTTTAAACAATGTAAATGGAGGTTCTAATTTATTAGCTCTAATAATAGAACTAATTGGAACTCCTTCTCTTTTTGAAATTGAATATAAGCTATCACCTTCATATATAGTAATAATTCTTTTTTCTTTATTCCTATTTTGATTAGTATCACTTTTATCAATTACAGGAGCCAAATAATCTTTCGATGTACATGCAGAAAATAACAAAAAAATAATTATAAATTTAAAAAAATTCTTATTCATAACATAATCATCTATATTAACTTGCTTCTGTTAACTTGGTAATTAGATTTTACTACTTTTTTCTTTTCATAAGGCAAATAACTCGTGTAAAACTGCTTCTCATTATAGCTTTTAACAGCAATTATAACTCCATTATTTTTATCCAGATTAGGATATAAATATTTTATATCGTTATCTATTTCACTATCTATATATATAGCATCAAATGGAGATGCCTCAAGCCATCCTAATTTACCATCTCCTAATTTATAAGATATTCTATGAGAAATATTTTTCAATATTTCACTTGAAAAAGTATAAGCCTGTTCATTAATTTCTATTGTATAAACCCTATTATATATCTTAGATAATAAAGCAGTTTGAAAACCTGAACCAGTTCCAATTTCTAATACATTTTTTGTATTATTATTAGCTGATAAACCTAAGAAAATCATTTTTGCTATATCACTTGTTTTAGACGCAATAATATCAGAAAATATTTTAAAGTCTAAATCTTCACCTGAAAAACCTTTCAAATTTTTTGGTAGAAATGTTTCTCTAGAAAATGAAGCAATTGCATTAATGATTCTGTCATCTAATATTCCATTTTGTCTCAGATTAAGAAGCAATATTAAGTTTCTTTCGTCTAGCTCATTTATTTCTATTGAATTGCTCCTTATAAATATTTAAACTTTTAATTTCTGACATATCAACATTTATTGGACTTATGGAAATATAATTATTATTAATTGCCCATATATCACTATTCTTTTTATGAATATTAGAAGAAAACCTATCCGTTGTTAACCAGAAATATAGATTATTTTTAGCATCTTTCCTTATTAGGAATTTTCCTTGAGGCTTTCTTCTAGATAATTTTGTAACCTTAATATCTAAAATATTTTTATAATTTATATTTGGAAAATTTACATTAAAAAAATGGTTTTCATTTAAATCAGTATTTAAAACATTAATAATAATTTTCTGTAAATATTTATCTATTCCTGACCAATCATCTTTTTCTTCACCTTTAGCTAAAATTTTTGATATAGCAATTGATTTAATATGCCTCAATGCTCCCTCTAGAGCTGCACAAGCTGTTCCAGAATATGTAATATCATCAGCTAAATTTTCACCCATATTTATTCCTGAAAGTAATAAATCTGGACTATCATTATTTAGTATATGAAATATTCCTAACATAACACAATCCGTAGGTGTTCCATCACATGTATAAAAATTTTCATTTATTTTATTTAGTCTTATTGGCTTAGTAATGGTAATGGAATGACCATAGCCTGATCTATTTTCCTTTGGTACTACAACTAAATATTTGTTAGTTATGTTTCTTACAATTTTAATTAATTTCTTCAAACCTTTTGAATCAGGACCGTCATCATTAGTGATATATATTAATGGGTTTTTTTTTATTTTACTCATTAAGTTTAATTTTATCCATATTATTCATGTAAGGCTTCAAAACTGTAGGAATATCTATACTCCCATCTTTATTTTGATAGTTTTCTAATATAGCTAATAAAGCTCTTCCCACAGCAACACCAGAACCATTTAAAGTATGCACTGATTCAATATTATTTTCACTACTTCTCATTCGGGCTTTCATTCTTTTTGACTGAAAAGCATTGCAATTTGAACAACTTGATATTTCTCTATATTTATTTTGAGATGGAAGCCAAACCTCAATATCATATGTTTTAGCTGCAGAAAAACCCAAATCACCTGTACATAATATTACAACTCTATATGGCAATTCTAATTGTTTAAGTATCTCTTCAGCACATTGCAACATTCTCTCATGCTCATCTGGAGAATCATTAGGGTTTACTATTGAAACTAACTCAACTTTTTTAAATTCATGTAATCTAATCATACCTTTTGTATCCTGCCCAGCTGACCCAGCTTCAGAACGGAAACAACTAGTTAAAGATGTAAATCTGAGTGGTAGAAAATCCTTATTAATAATTTCATTTGCAGCAATATTTGTTAAAGGTACTTCTGATGTTGGTATTAACCAATGGCCAGAAGTAGTTTGAAATAAATCATCACTAAATTTAGGTAATTGTCCTGTACCAAATAAAGCACTATCTCTTACTAAGCTTGGAGGACTAATTTCAGTATAGCCATGTTTCTGAGTATGTATATTTAGCATAAAATTAGATAAAGCTCTTTCTAATAAGGCTAATTTATCTTTTAAAATAACAAAACGTGCACCGGACATCTCAGAAGCTTTATCAAAATCCATCATCCCTAAATTAAAACCTAACGTATCATGAGCTAGTGGGCTAAAGGAGAAGCTTGGTTTAGCTCCATGAACTTTTATAACTTTATTAGATGCTTCGTCTTTTCCTTCTGGAGTGTCATCTGAAGGCATATTAGGTATCACTTCTAATATTTTTTTTATATTATCTTCTATAGAATTACTATCATCCTGAAGAGAAGTAATAGATATCTTTAACTGAGAAACTGCTTTAATTTCATCCGATGCATCTTCTCCATTAGATTTTTTTATTCCTATATTTTTTGATAAGTTATTTCTTTCACTTTGCAATTTCTGTAAATTAGAGAGACAAACTACATATTTTTCATATAGCTCAATGGCTTTATTTGAAATACTATCCAAACCTCTTTTAGCCATAGCTTTATCAAAGACTTCAACATTATTTTTAATCCATTTAATATCGTACATGTTGCCCTTAATCTTCAGTAAAATCAGTTTCAGGTATATCTTCTATGTCATCCAAATTATTCTTTTTTGAATTTCCATTATTAGATGGATCATTTGGATCTTCTGGATCATCAGAATCTTCTACATCCCGATCCTTCCTTTTTCTTTCCATTATAGAAGCAAGTCTTATAGAAATTTCATATAGTATAATTATTGGAACGCCCAGTCCAACCTGACTTATTAAATCTGGAGGAGTTAAAATAGCGGCAGTTGCAAAGGCTCCAACAAAAGCATACTTTCTTTTTTCTCTCATGCCTTTTGATGTAACTAAGCCAGCCCTAGCTAAAAGTGAGACTGCTACAGGTAATTGAAAAGCTAATCCAAAAGCAAACATAAGCTTTAATACTAATGAAAGATACTCGTTAACCTTAGCTTCAAGTTCTATAGCTAAGCCTGTTTCAAGCCCAGTAGTTTGAAATCCTAGAAAAAATTTCCAAGCTAAAGGAAAAATAAAATAATAAACTAGAGAAGCACCTAAAGCAAAAAGTACAGGAGTAGCTATTAAAAAAGGATAGAAAGCTTTCTTTTCATTCTTATAAAGACCAGGTGCTGCAAACTTATAAATCTGCGAGGCAATTACCGGAAATGATATAAATAATGCGGTATAAAAAGAAACTTTTAAATAAGTAAAAAAGGCTTCAGTTAACCCTGTATAAATCATTCTAGGGTTTTCATATCCCAAATCTTGATAAGTAAGTTTAAGTGGTTTAACCAAAAAACCATAAATATAATCAGCAAAAAAATAAGAAATTAAAAATGCTATAAAAAATGCTATGACTGCCCATTTTAGTCTATCTCTTAACTCTATTAAGTGAGAAACCAAAGGTGCCTTTGAATTTTCTACGTTATCATCATCTAAATTATTATTGGCCATTTTATATCTATGAACTATTAAGTTGTTGAATTATCTTTATTTAAATTTTTATTTTCTTCTTTAGCAGTGTCTGTTTTATTTTCTACATTACTTTTTTCCGAAATATTTTCTTTTATTTCATCATCCTTATTTAAAGGAATAGGCCAAGCAGATTTGTTTTTATCTTTATCTACTACATCTACACCACGAAGCATTTCTGTTAATTCACCTTCAGAATCTATAGTTTCAGACATACCCTTTGTAAAATCTGTTTTCGCTGATTCAATTTGCTTCTTAACTTCATCTAATTCAGAATCTCTAACTGCATCTTCAACAGTATTTTGAAACTCACGAGATAAAGACTTAAGTTTACCTATCCATATGCCAACCGTTCGTAGTGCCTTAGGAATATCTTTAGGACCTACTATAAACAAAGCAACTACTGTAATAACTAATATTTCTGTCCAACCTATATCAAGCATATTAGCTCTCCTTAAATTAAGCTAAAATCTTAACTAGATTTAGAATCCGTAGTACTATCTTTATCTTTTGAAACTGATACAGTTTCATCACTTCCAGATTCTTCTGTACCTTCTTCTTCTTTCATACCCGTTTTAAAATTCTTAATTCCTTTGGCTACATCACCCATTACGCGCGGTAATTTACCTGCACCAAATAAAATTAATACTATAGCCAATATTAAAACAATTTGCCAAATTCCTATACTCATAAAACTTCCTCCATTTATCAATTTGATATAAGCATCTAATATTATATGTATATACTTTATTTATTTAATAGGAAACACAAAAGCCCAATCTTTATTAAATAATAATTTTTTATACAATAATACTTTGTCTAAAATATTTGAGAATATTAAAATCTTTATATTTTTTTCATTCTTTAAAATAGAAATTTCTATCTCTGTTAAAAGGCCTAAATATTTATAATTAATTATATTTATTGATATTGCATTTTTACTAGTTTTAGTAAAAGTAAAGGCTTCAGGTCTAACAATTAATTCGTATTTAGCGATAACTTTACTAGTTACACTTATTTTTCCAAATGGTGTACTTAATAATCTATTTTTAGAGGTAAAAATATAACGAGAAGTAGGTCCAATTAATTTAGCAGAAAATGAATGCTTAGAATTAAAATATAATTCTTTTGGAGACCCTTCATCTATAATACTACCATCTAACATAATTATAATTCTATCTGCTAATCTCATCGCTTCTTGAGGATCGTGAGTAACCATAATAGTTGGTGTCTTAGTATTTTTTAATATCTGAATAATATCAATTGCTATATCAAATTTTGACGAACTATCTAAAGAACCAAAAGGCTCATCAAGTAACATTACATCAGGATTATTTGCAAGCGCTCTTGCTAAGGCCACTCTTTGTTGTTCTCCTCCAGATAATGAACTACTATATCTGTCAGAAAAATCTTTTAATCCTACTTTTTTTAGTAATTTATTAATAGTAGCATTATAATTATTATCCTTAGGTAACGAAAACCCAATATTATTTTTAACTGATAAATGAGGAAATAAGGCTATATCTTGAAATAACATTCCAATGGACCTTTTCTCAGTCGGGACATATTTACTCCCATAAACTATGTGATTTCCTACTTTTATATTACCCTCATAAGGGTCTTCAAAACCGGCTATTAATCTAAGTAAAGTTGTTTTACCAGACCCACTCGGCCCTAACAAACAAACTATTTCATTAGAAGATACTTCTAAATTAAAGTTTTTTATAGATCTTCCATTTTTATATTTATGTGATAAACCTATAATTTTTAAATTTTTTTTAATTTTCATTATTTTTTATATTTCTAATACTAATAATTAATGTCTAATTCCCCTGGCTAAAATAAATAATGGTAATAAACAAACTACCACAATAGCCAAGAGAGGAACTGCTGCATCGCCAAGTCTCTCATCAATTGCAAATTCATGAGCCTTGATTGCTAATGTAGATAATCCAAATGGCCTCAAAATCATAGTAGCAGGTAATTCTTTAAGGACATCCACAAATACTATTAATAATCCCAAGGATATTCCTCCTAATCCAATTCTAGCATGTATATTGGTTAAAATAGAGCTATTAGATTTACCCAACACCTTTGCTACATAATCAAATGATATAGGTATCTTAATAAAAGAATTTTCAACAGAATGCATAGATAACGCTAAAAATCTAACTAAGTAAGCAAATAATAATGCAAACCATGAACCAGTTAATAATAAACCAATAGAAATATTAAAATATAGCAATGCTAAATTACTAATTATGTTATCTATCCATGCTAATGGAATTAGAACTGCTACTGCAGCAACTGCACCTGGAATAGAATAACCTAAACTTGCTATTCTTGCGAATGGAGCAGCAATTTTAGAGTTAGTCCTTACACCATATATAATTAAAATAGCAAATAAAATACATATAAATGAGGCCAATAATGCTAAACTAAAAGAAGATATAAATAACTGAATAAAGTTATATAAGTCTATGTTATTAATACTTTTTATAGACCATATTATTATAGTAGTAATAGGTATAAAAAAGCCAATACATACTGGAATACTACAAATAATTAATACAGTAAAACCTAAATATCTATTTAAACAAAAGTATTTATAACCTCTTGAACTTCTTGTATTATTGGTAAACTCAGCTTTACCTCTAAGGGCTTTTTCAAGGCTAATAATAATAGAGATAGTTATAAGTAATATTATTGATAATTTTCCTGCAGAAACTATATCTCCTAAATTAAACCATGCCTTATAAATTCCTTTTGTAAAAGTTTCTATACCTAAATAATCTGCAACCCCATAATCAGCTAAAGTTTCCATTACAACTAGAATGACTCCACCTACTAAAGCGGGTCTTGCTAAAGGTATTGCAACCTTATAAAAAATTGATAATAAATTTAATCCTGATACTTTTGCAACTTCTATATAGGTTCCAGACTGAGAAATAAAGGCTTGTCTGGCTAATAAATATACATATGGGTAAAGGCTAAATATAAATACAAAAATAGCTCCATATATAGAATAAAAGTTTATAGAATTTATTTCATAATTAGTAATATATGAAAAAATTAATATTAAATAACCACCATAACTTAATAAATCTGAGTAAACATATGCTAATGCGTAAGAAGGAATAGCTAATGGAAGTACTAGCAGCCACTCTATATATTTTTTCATAGGAAATATATACATTGTAACCAGCCACGCTGTTATAACACCTAAAATTAATGTTCCTAAAGCTGAAAAAATTAATAAAATTAAGGAATTTAATGCATACGTAGTTAATACCGTATTCTTAAGGTGTAACCAAGTATCATCACCTGTATTAAATAGAAATAAGAAAATAGTTAATATCGGAATAATAACTATTAAACTCAATATAACAGAAAAATAAGCCCAGCTATTTTTAATAAATGAAGTCATTTAATAATTATAAATAATTAAAACAAAAATCATATATATATTATAATTATTTCCAGCCCACTCTATCAGCTAATCTAATCGCTTTATAGGATAACAAGCCATATTCGTAGACATTAGTTGAGTCAGCTTCATAAGACCCAAGTTTTTTTAATTCAACTGGAACCTCAATAGTATTCACAACTGGATATTCAAAATTTGTATGTGCATATATTTTTTGTGCTTTATCACTAACTAAGAATTCTATTAATTTCTTCCCATTATTTGCGTTAGGTGCATTTTGAAGAAGGCCTGCACCACTAATATTAAAATGAGTTCCCATCTCCTCATCCTTTGGAAAATAAACACCTAAAGAATCAAATAAACCTCTATTATCAGAATTAAGCATATTAACAATATAATAGGAATTAACTATTGCAATATCTCCTATTCCAGCAGCTATTGCTTTAATTTG
>JAQWLZ010000021.1 GCA_029247025.1 Alphaproteobacteria bacterium
ATTCATTTAAATTAGAAAATATTAACTACAATATAGCCGTTTTAATTTGTTACGAAATTATTTTTCCTGCAAAAGTAATAAATGGCTTTAGGCCAGATTTTATAATCAATCTTACAAATGATGCTTGGTATGGTGATACAATGGGGCCAATTCAACATTTAGCTGCAGCACGAGTTAGGGCAATAGAAGAGGGCTTACCTGTTATTAGAGCTGCAAATACAGGAATATCTGTTGTGATTGATCAATATGGACAATATATTGAACGTTTAGAATTAGGAAAAGAAGGAGTAATTGATACCAATATACCTTTGAGTAATTTAAAAACAATTTTTTCAAAATACGGAAATTATATATACCTAATAAGTTTAATCTTTATGTTGATGTTAGTTAAATTTCCATTTATAAAGAATAATTCTAACATTGGAGTGAGTAATGAGTAAAAATTATTTTTTTACCTCAGAATCAGTTTCTGAGGGCCATCCTGACAAAATATGTGACCAAATTTCTGATGCTGTTGTTGAACTATATTTAACAAAAAGTGATCAAAAAGATAAAGTTAGAGTTGCTTGTGAGACAATGGTAACTACTAATAAAGTAATTATAGCAGGAGAAGTTCGTGGAGAGAATATAGCTAGTGAAGAAATAGAGAGTCTTGCTCGTGAAGTGGTTAAAGAAATAGGATATGAACAAGAAAATTTTCATTGGAAAAATTTTGAATTTAGTTGTTTTTTGCATTCTCAATCGATAGATATTGCACAAGGTGTTGATGCTAATAATTCAAGAACTGAAGGTGCAGGTGATCAAGGTATAATGTTTGGATATGCATGTACTGAAACAAAGGAGTTCATGCCAGCTCCAATTCATTATAGTCATTTAATTTTAAGTGACTTAGCAAAATTGAGAAAATCTGGACAAGCCTTGGGAATATTACCAGACTCAAAATCACAAGTTACCTTAATATATAATGAAGATAATAAACCTATAGGTTGCGACAATATTGTTGTTTCTACTCAGCATCAATCAGATTTGTCTAAAAGTAAAATATTTGGTTATTTATACCCAATTATAAAAAATGTATTACCAAATGATTGGATGCCGCCTGAGGAGAAAATATTTATTAATCCTACAGGAAAGTTTGAAATTGGAGGACCTGATGGCGATGCGGGCCTTACAGGCAGAAAAATTATTGTAGATACATATGGTGGGGCGTGCCCACATGGAGGAGGAGCATTTTCTGGAAAAGACCCATCAAAAGTAGATAGGTCGGCTGCATATGCTGCGCGGTATGTTGCAAAAAATATTGTTTATGCTGGGTTAGCAGAAAGGTGTACAATTCAATTAGCTTATGCGATTGGAATGGTAGAGCCTTTATCTGTATATATCAATACATATGGAACAGGTAAATTAGGTGATTTAGAATTGACAGATTTGATAAATAAAATTTTTGATCTAACACCTAGAGGAATTAGAGATATGTTAAACCTGTCTAACGTAAACTATCTTTCAACTGCTGCATATGGACATTTTGGTAGAAGTTCAATTAACAAAGAGTCTTTTACATGGGAACAAACTGATATGTCTGAGTCTATATTGGGGATGTTAAACTAGATTATGGATAAAAATCTGTATGGACGAAGAGTCGGAAGAAAGTTAGGTAAAAAAAAACTTTTTTAATAAACGAAATTTTTCCTACCATTGAACTTAAGCTAGAAGATACTCATAACTTATCTGAACTTTTTAAAAATAATTTTAAAGAAATATGGTTAGAAATTGGGTTTGGTTCTGGGGAGCATCTAAAATGGCAACTCAAAAAAAATAAAGATATAGCAATAATTGGATGTGAACCTTATCTTAATGGGATAGCTAATTTATTAGCAATATTAGATGAAGATGAATTAAAAAGAGTAAGAATATTTAATGGTGATGCAATAAAGGTAATTAATAATCTAAAAGATAAAAGCATTTCAAAAGTATTTGTTCTCTTTCCTGACCCATGGCCTAAAAAGAAGCATTATAAAAGAAGACTTATACAAATTAATTTCATAGAAAATATATATAGAGTACTTATAGAAAATGGAGAGTTACGTCTATCTACAGATCACAATAATTATTTATGTTGGATCTTTAATAAATTTTTAAAATTTAATAAATTTCATTGGAATGCAAAAAGTAAGTTAGATTTTTTAAACAAGCCAGAAAAATGGATTAAAACTAAATACGAAATAAGGGCTAATAAACTAGGAAATATATGTTTTTATTTGCAATATTATAAACCTAACAAGAATAATTGATTTTAAATTTATATTAGTTTATAGTTAAATTATAATTTGATGATGTTGAAATAATAAGCCGAGAGGCTTATTTTTTTTTGTGAGGAGTAAATATTGAGTAATAATTTAGATGTTATATCTAAAATATTCCAAGTTAAGGAGTTATCAGAATTAGCGCCGAAATTATTTATAACTATAAAAAATTTAGGATTTAGAACTGTTAGAGTAATTATGATAGAGGGAACTAATAATACACTTCAATTTATGATAGAAAGATCTGATTTTACTGATATTACAATAAAGGAATGTGCTAAATTGAGTAAAGTTATATCTGAAATTTTAGAAGAAAAAGATTTTATTAAAGAAGATTACTTTTTAGAAGTTTCTTCTCCAGGAATAGAGAGGCCATTGATTGAATATGTTGACTTTAAAAGGTTCACAGGAAATAAGGTTAAAATAAATTTATTAGAAAAAGTTAATAACAAAATTAAGTTTAATGCTTTCATTAAGCAATGTAATGGCACTGATATGATAACTTTTATAGATAATAAAGATGAAGAAGTCATTGATGTGCCTTTTTCGTTGATTAATAAAGCAAGATTAATATTTGATTATTCTTAGATTAAATTAGAGAGGAAATAAATGTTGGAAGATAATATAAATCAAAATATAGCAAGACCTGAATTACTTCAGATAGCTGAATCTGTGGCAAGAGAAAAGTCAATTGATCAAAATATTGTTATAGAGGCAATGGAAAATGCAATACAATCTGCGGCCAAAAGAAAATATGGTCAAGAATTAGAAATAAGAGCTGGAATAAATAGAAAAAATGGAGAAATTGAAATTGCTAGAGTTTTAAAGGTAGTAGAAGAAGTAGAAAATAAAGCTATAGAAATAACATTAGAAGAGGGAAAGAAACGAGACAATTCAGCAAGCATAGGTGATTATTTTTATGAACCCTTGCCCCCAATAGAGTTAGGAAGAGTAGCTGCACAAACAGCAAAACAAGTGATCGTTCAGAAGGTAAGAGATGCGGAACGCGAAAAACAATATGAAGAATTTAAAGATAGAGTGGGAGAAGTTGTTAATGGCTTGGTTAAAAGAGTAGAATATGGAAATGTAATTGTTGATTTAGGTAGAGGAGAAGCATTTATTAGAAGGGATGATGTAATACCTAGAGAAACATTTAGACCAGGAGACAGGATTAGATCTTGGATTTCCGAAGTAAAACAAGAGCAACGGGGACCACAGGTATATTTATCTAGGACAGCTAATGAGTTTATGAGCAAATTGTTTACTCAAGAGGTGCCTGAAATATATGATGGTATAATCCAAATTATTTCTGTAGCAAGAGACCCAGGCAGTAGAGCTAAAATTTCTGTATTATCTAAAGATAATTCTATAGATCCAGTGGGAGCATGCGTTGGAATGCGAGGCAGCAGAGTTCAGGCAGTTGTTGCAGAATTACAGAATGAAAAAATAGATATTATTCCTTATTCTGAAGATGTTCCAACTTATTTAGTAAATGCTTTAGCTCCAGCTGAAGTCACCAAAGTTGTTCTAGATGAAGAAGAAAAAAAAGTTGAGATAGTTGTACCTGATGAACAGTTAAGTTTAGCAATTGGGCGTCGTGGACAAAATGTTAGACTTGCATGCCAATTAACAGGTTGGGATATCGATATCTTAACTGAAGGATCTGAATCTGAAAGAAGACAATCAGAAATGAAAAATATTTCACAGCTATTTATTGACAAGTTAAATGTTGATGAGGTTATAGCTCAAGTACTAGTAACTGAAGGCTTCTCTTCACTAGAAGCTGTAGCATATGTCCCAATTTCTGATCTTATAGAAATAGAAGGATTTGACGAAAAAATCGCTGAAGAATTACGGGAAAGAGCATTAGCAAGTTTGAAAGAAAAGGAAGAAAGTTTAAAAAACGATATAGAAAAAATGGGAATTAGTAATGAATTATCTGAATTTGAAGGATTAAACCCATCTATTTTGGTAAAATTAGGTAATGCAAATATTAAAACTATTGATAATTTAGCTGATTTGGCAAGTGATGAATTAAAAGAAATTTTGGAAGATATAACTATAACCTCCAAAGAGGCTGACGAAATTATTATGAGAGCACGTTCCTCATGGTTTGAGGAAGATGATAAAAAAGAAGATAATATTGATTGAGAATGTATAGAAACATTATTGATGAATAGTAATAATAAACTTAATTGTTCTTTAACGGGAGATTCTTATTTCACTAAAGAAATGTTTTTATTTAAAGAGATTAATAATTTTTTAATTTGTGAGGTAAATGCTAAAGTAAGTGAGAAAGGTGTATGGTGTAATCCATTAAGATGTGATATAGAAAAAGCTATAAAAGAAAAAGTATTTGATAAATTATTAAATAAAAAATTAAAAATACCTAGTTTTTTTATGGAAAGTATAGAAAATAATTTAAGAGTAAAAATTTTAAATTTAGTAGGTTTATCAAAAAAAGCGGGGTTGCTAAAAATAGGTTATGATAAGCTAATTATAGGGTTAAAAAATAAGTCTATTGATGCTGTGTTAATTGCTAAAGAAGATAGTAAACTAAACGAGTTTATTTTAAAAAAAGAAAGTGAGAATAAGGTTTTATTTAATAAAGATTTTTCAAAAGCTGAAATAGGAAAGGCTATTGGTTATGAAAAAGTATTATGTGTTGCATTATTAAAAAGTAATTTATCACAGTCTTTAAATCAATCACTTTATAAATTAAATAAATTCCAAATGATTAAATAATATAAAAAATAAGGTTAAATTTATGGTTGAAAAAACACCAGATACAAAAAAAGAAGAACAAAATAATAAATCTTCAAAAAAACTAGGCTTTAGTTCTCCTAGATTGGAGTTAAAGAAAACTATAGGAGGAGGAACTGTTAGACAGTCTTTTTCACACGGAA
Organism: Alphaproteobacteria bacterium; assembly: GCA_029247025.1. GTDB lineage: Bacteria > Pseudomonadota > Alphaproteobacteria > TMED109 > TMED109 > TMED109. The sequence continues at coordinate 5,210 of JAQWLZ010000021.1, forward strand.
GAACAAAATCTGTATCAGTAGAGGTTAAGAAAGTAAGGTCTTATAAAGCTTATGATGCTACAAAAGAAGCTCAAATAAATAATTCTAATAATAAAGATAGGGGGCTTTCTGAAGAAGAAACAGAAGCTAGGCTAAAGGCCATTAATAATTCTATAAAAAAGAAAGAATCTATTTTAGAGGAGCAGACAGAAGAAATAAATAAAGAGACTAACAAAGTTAGTGAGGAAAATAAAAAAGAAAGCAAAAAAGAAAGTAATATTAAAGAAAAAGAGATTAATGATACTATACCTGCTCCATTAAAAGAGTCTGATAGTGATAAATCTATTAGGTTAAGAAAAGAAGAAGAAGCAGAAGAAAAAAAGAAAAGTACAAAAAAGCAATTATCATTAGGCAGAGATTTTGGGAAAAGACGACAAAAGAAGTTAAGTATTAATCAAGCATTTGAAGATGAAGATAGACAGCGTTCACTCGCCTCTGTAAGAAGAGCTAGAGAGCGAGAAAAAAGGGTAAATGCGGGTGGAGGAGCGGAAGCAACTAAAAAAATTATAAGAGAAGTAACTATACCTGAGGTTATTTCTGTTCAAGAATTAGCAAATAGGATGGCCACGAGAAGTAGTGAAGTAGTAAAATCTTTAATGAAAAATGGAGTTTTAGCTACTGCTACACAAACTATAGATGGTGATACAGCAGAGTTGGTAGTAATTGAATTCGGGCATACAGTTAAGAGAGTATCTGATGCTGATGTAGAAATAGGATTAGAAACTGTTACCGATAGTTCTGAAGGAGATAAACGTCCTCCGGTTGTAACTGTTATGGGACATGTAGATCATGGTAAAACTTCTTTACTTGACGCTATTAGGTCTACAGATATTGTAAGTAAAGAATCAGGAGGAATTACTCAACATATTGGTGCTTACCAAATTGAAACTAAAGACAAACAAATAATTACATTTATTGATACGCCTGGTCATGCTGCGTTTAGTGCAATGAGAGCAAGGGGGGCCAACATTACTGATATAGTAGTTCTAGTAGTAGCAGCAGATGATTCCGTTATGCCTCAAACTATAGAAGCAATTCAACATGCTCTTGAAGCAAAAGCTCCAATAGTTCTTGCTATTAATAAAATAGATACTCCAGGATCTAATCCATTAAAAGTCAAACAAGATTTACTGCAGCATAATGTTATTACAGAAGATGTAGGAGGAGAAGTGGTTGCCGTAGAAGTTTCTGCATTAAAGAAAACTAATATAGATGAATTACTTTCTGTTATAAATTTACAATCAGAATTACTAGAGTTAAAAGCAGTCAAAGAAGGCGATGCTTCAGGAGTAGTTGTAGAATCTAGAGTTGATGCAGGCCGCGGAGTAGTTGCTACTTTATTAGTTTCAAGAGGCACGTTAAAAATTGGAGATATAGTTGTTGCTGGTGCAAATTGGGGAAGAGTAAAAGCTCTACTGGATTACAAAGGAGATAGAAGAAAATTTGCTGTACCAAGTGAGCCAGTTGAAATACTTGGTTTAAACTCTGTTCCACAAGCAGGTGATCAATTTGCAGTAGTTAAAAGTGAATCAAGAGCAAGGGAGGTATCTGAGTATAGGCAGAGCCTTGCACAAAAAAACAATCCTCTAACTGCAAGAGCAACTGTTACTAATGTTGATCAAATGTTGACACAAATTAAGCAAGGTCAGAGAAAAGCTTTACCTATAATTCTTAAAACTGATGTAAATGGATCAATGGAGGCTATTTCTGCTGCTTTACGAGACTTACAAAATGATGAAGTTACTTCTCAAATTATTTTGTCAGGTGTAGGGGCTCTTAATGAAAGCGATATTATGTTAGCGGTATCTTCAGGCGCAATTGTTGTTGCATTTAATGTTAGAGCAGATGCTCCTGCTAAAAAAATTGCTAAACAACATAATATAGAAATTAAGTATTATTCAATTATTTATACAATACTTGATGATATTAAAAATCTTCTATCAGGCCTTATGGCTCCCATAGAAAGTGAAGTTTTCTTAGGTTATGCAAAAATAAAGAAGGTGTTTAAAATAACAAAAATAGGAAAGATAGCAGGCTGTGAGATAACTGAAGGTGTTGTTAAGAAAAATATTAAGGTTCGTTTATTAAGAGAGAATGTTGTAATTCATGAGGGGGACTTGTCTACATTAAAACACCATCAAAAAGAAGTGGATGAAGTTAAAGAAGGAATGGAGTGCGGTATGGCATTAGAAAATTATGAAGATATTAAAGAAGGTGACCTAATAGAATGTTTTGAAATAAAAACTGAAATACCAACTTTGAAATAATGAAAAGGAATATTAAGGAACCATCGTCACGTCAATTAAAGGTAGGAGAAAATTTAAGAAAAGCAATTTCTTTCCTGTTACAAAACCATAGTTTCCATAATCCAATTATAGATAAATCATCAATTTTAGTTTCAGAAGTAAAAATTTCTCCAGACTTAAGTAATGCTTCGGTATATATTTCTACTTTAGGTGGTTTAAATAATTCTCAGGAGCTAATTTATGCTCTAAATAACTCTTTTAAGCCTTTAAAGGGACCATTAACAAGAGAATTAAAATTACGCAGGGCCCCTAACTTAACCTTTATGTTAGACGACAGTTTTGAAAGACAAGTTTATATAGATAACTTAATTGAGAATGCAAAAAATAATAAATAGTAGGGAAATACTTATTTGCGAGAAAGTTATATTAATAAATTTGATGGATGGTTAGGTATTAATAAAGAAGTAGGCATGTCATCAGCCAAAGTGGTATATAAAGTAAAAAAATTAATGAAATTAAAAAAAGCAGGACATGCAGGCACTTTAGACCCTCTTGCATCAGGAGTTCTTCCAATAGCTTTGGGTGAAGCTACTAAGACAATGTCATATGCTATGCAAACTTACAAAGCCTATGAGTTTGATATTAATTGGGGAGTTGCAACTGAAACTGATGATTTAGAAGGAAAAATATCAAATATAAGTAAAGTTAGGCCATCTAAAAATGAAATAATTGGAGCTTTACCAAACTTTATGGGTAATATTAGACAAAAACCTCCAATATTTTCAGCAATTAAGATAGATGGTATAAGATCTTACAAGCTTGCCCGAAAATCTATAATAGTAGATATTCCTGAGAGAGAAGTATTTATTAAAAGTTTTAAATTAGTAAAAAGTTTTGATAAAAATAAAGCTAGGTTCATCGTTGAGTGTGGAAAAGGAGTATATATTAGGTCTTTAGCTAGGGATTTAGCAAATTGTTTAAATACTTATGGACATATTAGTTACTTAAAAAGGCTTTCTGTTGGTACTTTTTTGTATAAAGATGCGATTTTACTTGCAGATCTTGCTAACCTAGTAGATAAAGCAACAATATCTGAGGTTATAAAACCCATATCTTTTGTGCTGGACGACATCCCGGCAATTGATATTAACAGTGATGAGGCTATTCTTATCTCTAGAGGGCAAAAAATTTATAAAGAGGGTATAGAATTAGAAGAAGGAAAATATTATAAGGAAGCTTTTATTACTAGCAATGGAACACCAATTGCTCTTGCTAAATTAGAAGGTAAATATATCATTCCTTTTAGAGTTTTTAATAATTAATGAACGGAGTATTTCGATGTCGATAACAGCGGAGAATAAAAAGAAAGTAATTGAAAAATTTGCTATAGAAAAAGGAGACACTGGTTCTCCGCAAGTGCAAATTGCTATATTAACAGAGCGAATAAATAATTTAACTGGTCATTTTAAAGATCATAAAAAAGATGTTCATTCTAGAAGAGGGCTATTAAAAATGGTTAATAGAAGAAGGCGCTTGCTAGATTATTTAAAAGTTAAAGATGACAACTCATATAAAAAAATAATTAAAGACTTAGGCTTACGTAAGTAAATTTTTATTTAAATAATTAAGCTTATTTTGTCTTATATAATAATAGAAGAAGGTAAAAGGAAAAATATGTATGTTTGATATTTATAGAGAAGAAATAGAATTTGGTGGAAAAAATTTAATTTTAGAAACAGGTAAAATAGCACGTCAAGCAGCAGGATCTGTAATGGTGACATATGGAGGAACACAGGTTTTATGTACAGTAGTTGCTGCTAAAGATACTATGCCAAATCAAGACTGGTTTCCTCTATCTGTCCATTATCAAGAAAAATCTTCAGCAGCAGGAAAAATACCAGGTGGTTTTTTTAAAAGAGAGGGTCGTCCTAGTGAAAAGGAAGTATTAACCTCACGATTAATAGATAGGCCAATTAGACCGTTATTTATGGATGGCTTTATGAATGAAGTGCAGGTTATATGTACTGTATTTAGCCATGATGTAGAAAATGATGCAGATATTCCATCTATAATTGGAACTTCTGCAGCCTTAACTATATCGGGTGTTCCATTTTTAGGACCTATTGGTGGGGCTAGAGTTGCTTGGATTGATGGAAAATATGTTTTAAACCCTACTTATAATGAATTAGAGAAATCTGACTTAGATTTAGTAGTTGCTGGCACTAACCAAGGAGTATTAATGGTTGAGTCGGAAGCTAAAGAATTATCAGAGAAGATTATGTTAGGGGCAGTTGATTTTGGACATAAAGAAATCAAAAAAGTTATTAAAACTATAATTAATTTAGCTGAACAAGCAGCGAAAGAACCTTGGGATTTTACTCCCCCAACTATAGGAGATAAAGAGAAAAAACACGTAGAAAAACATACAAAAGTAGTTTTAAAGAAAGCTTATTCTGAAACTGTAAAGCAAAAACGTCAAAGTATGCTTAACGATATAAGAAATAAAGTTATGGATGAAGCTAAAGATAGTGATTTAGATATATCTCAGGTTAATGCTCAACTTAAAAAAGAAGAAAAAGATTTAGTTAGAGGGCAAGTATTAAAAACTAGTAAAAGAATAGATGGAAGAGGCCTTAATAAAATTAGACCTATAGTCTCTGAAGTAGATGTTTTAGAGAGAACTCATGGTTCGGCATTATTTACTAGAGGAGAAACGCAAGCACTAGTTTCAACTACATTAGGAAGTAGTAGGGATGAACAAATATTAGATTCTTTAGAGGGGGACTCAAAAAGAAGCTTTATGCTACATTATAATTTCCCACCTTATTCTGTAGGAGAAGCAGGAAGATTATTTACAGGAAGAAGAGAAACGGGCCACGGCATGCTTGCATGGAGAGCTATTCATCCAATGTTACCTGAACATGATGATTTCCCTTATACTATTAGAGTTTTATCTGAAATAACAGAATCTAATGGATCTTCTTCTATGGCTACTGTTTGCGGAGCCTCTTTAGCTCTAATGGATGCAGGAGTTCCATTAAAAAAACCAGTAGCAGGTATTGCTATGGGATTAATTAAAGAAGGAAAAGATTTTGCTGTACTTTCAGATATTTTAGGAGATGAAGACCATCTAGGTGATATGGATTTTAAAGTAGCAGGTACTGACAATGGTATAACTTCATTACAAATGGATATTAAGATTACTTCAATAACAAAAGAAATTATGACTCTAGCATTAGAACAAGCACGTGAAGGAAGACTGCACATATTATCTGAAATGGCTAAAGAATTAGATACTCCAAGAGAAGAAGTTAATGAATTTGCCCCAAGGGTAGAAAAAATTCAAATTGCAGTCGATAAAATTCGTGAAGTTATAGGAGCTGGTGGAAAAGTAATAAAAGAAATATCGGCGAACTCAGATACAAAAATTGATATAGATGACACCGGATTAATTTCAATATTTGGTACAGGAAAAGAGTCTATAGAAAAAGCTCGAGAAGAAATAGAAAGCATTGTCGCTGAGCCTGAGGTTGGTGTAATATACGAAGGTAAAGTAGTTAAAGTTATGGATTTTGGTGCATTTGTTAATTTCTTAGGAAAAAGAGATGGATTAGTCCATATTAGTGCTATGGCTCCAGAAAGAGTAGAAAAAGTTACTGATATTTGTAATGAAGGAGATATAGTGAAAGTGAAAGTCATGGGGTTAGATGATAGAGGAAAAGTAAGGCTATCAATGAAGGTCGTTAATCAAGAAACAGGAGAGGATATATCTGACCAGTTTCCTGAGCAAGAAAATGATCGTCCTAAAGGACCTCCTAGAGGAGGGAGAAGAAAACCTCCTCAAAGAAGATAGTTATATAAAGAAAGGAAAGTAAGATTTGTTTCCTACTTTAAACTCATTAAAAATATCAGGTGCAGATGTTCTTCCTCTAATTGAGGGAGGAAAAGGATGCTGTGTAACTAATGGCAATACTTCCGGTGCTTGGGCGGAAGCCGGAGGTATAGGCACAATATCTGGAGTTAACCCTGACTCATATGATTCCAATGGTATAATAATACCACAAACATATTATGGTAAGACTAGAATAGATCGTCACCAAGAGTTAATAAATTATGCAATTGAGGGAGGAGTTCAGCAAGCAAAGATAGCTCATGATATGAGAAAAGATAATGGAAGAATACATGTTAATATCTTATGGGAAATGGGCGGAGCTGAAACTGTTTTAAAAGGAATATTAGAAAAATCTAAAGGCTTAGTGCATGGAATTACTTGTGGGGCGGGTATGCCTTATAAATTAGGTGATATATGTGCCAGTTTTGGAGTGTATTATTATCCTATTATATCGTCTGCAAGAGCGTTTAAAATACTTTATAAAAGAGCGTATTCAAGAAGCACAGAGTGGTTAGGGGGTGTAGTATATGAAGATCCATGGTTAGCTGGAGGACATAATGGACTATCGAATCTTGAGGATCCAAAAGTTCCACAAGACCCTTACCCAAGGTGTGTAGAACTGAGAAAAGCGATGAGATCTGTAGGCTTAGATGAAACCCCAATCGTAATGGCAGGAGGAGTATGGCATTTAAAAGATTGGGTTAAATGGATTGATAATAAAGAATTAGGTCCTGTTGTATTTCAATTTGGCACAAGACCTCTTCTGACTAAGGAAAGCCCTATATCGCAAACTTGGAAAGATCGTTTATTAACTCTTGAAAAAGATGATGTTCTGTTACATAGGTTTAGTCCAACTAATTTTTATTCATCTGCTGTAAAAAATTCATTTATTAAAGATTTAATAGAAAGAAAAAAAAGGCAGTTAAAAGCTTCTGTATCTAAAGTAGATGAAATGATAGTCCCTATAGCGTTGGGAAAAAATAAAAATAAAATTTTATATTTTTCTAAAGAAGATGCACATAAAGCAGATGCTTGGTTAAATCAAGGTTATACAGAAATTTTAAAGACGCCTGATGATACAGTAATTTTTGTAACAGAAAAAAATTCTATGGAAATTAGAAAAGATCAAAAAGATTGCATGGGTTGTTTGAGTCAATGTAAATTTTCAAATTGGTCAGATAATGAAGAAAATAAATATTCTACAGGTAAAAAAGTTGATCCACGAAGTTTTTGTATACAAAAAACACTTCAAAATGTAGCTCATTTTGAAGACCCTGAAAATGAATTAATGTTTGCTGGTCATAATGCTTGGAAGTTTAAACAGGATCCATTTTATTCTAATGGGTTTGTGCCTACTGTAAAAGAATTAGTAAATAGAATAGCTTCTGGAGATTAACAGCACCTAAAGTATTATCTTTAAATGCTGTATAGAATCATTTATTTAAATATATATAAAGTTACAGGCCCAAATGTATGGTTTGGCGGAGCTAAACGTCCAGGTAATTTATTTAGGGCAACTCCATCATCATCATATCCTACCTCATATTGTACCCAATTTTTATTTTGAAACTCTGGGGGTAGGTTTTTAGCAGTCTCACTATATTGTACTTTTACTTTAAACCTTAATTGGTTCATACTTTTAGGATCTGCCGGAGTTTTAAGACATGCAGGCCCTTTTCCTGCAAATTCTGCTCCTCCTTCTGTGACACACCACTCAGGTTGAGGGCTTGCTTTCGAACTTCTTTTTAATTTAAATATAGTAGATTCTCCTCCATGAACTTTACTACTTTCATCAATTTCTAAAACTGCCCAATATTCTTTATCTACCCAAGCCGCTTCTGTATCTTCTGGGATACCTCCTTGCATGTAGAATATATAACTAGGAAATAAGCCTCCAAAATATAGACGCGCTTCATTAGATTTAATAGTCATAATCTCGCCAGAGTAAGCTAATTTAAAAGTAAGACTGATTAAGATTAAGGTGCTAATTAAAATAGAATTAAAAATTTTTATAATTTTCATAGTATATTCCTTATTAGTTAAAAAAACCCCGCCCCCTTAGGGACGGGGTTTCTTTTTATTTGAAACCTAACAACGTTATTTATGCAGTTCTAACATATCCATAACGCTTATTAGATGGGCTGCCACCTTCTTCTTTAAATCTCTCTGCAAGTTTTGCTATTTTATCTTCAGAGAAAGAAGGCATATCTGGTAAGTTATTTGCTTCATTCATACCTAGTCCATAGATACGTGCTGAATTTAAACCAAATATTGCTTGTTTAGTAAGACTATTTTCTCCTCCAAGTGCAGGAAGGCCGTATTTTTTCTGCATATCTTCAGGAACCTCAAGTCTTCTCATAGCTTCAATTTGCCATTGTGGAGATCCATACCATACTGTATCTGTTCCCCAAACAACATGGTCTGCACCTAATCCTTTAACAAGAGTACCAATAAATGCAGCACAGAAACGTGGATGAGCAACTGCCGAATTAGCAAAAGTAGATCCAATTTCTCCATATACATTTGATACGCCATATTTTTCAGGAATTGCAGCTAAATCAGAAGCCCATTTAATATATCCACCACTTTCTTCAAATTCATTCCATGCTTGATCAGGAAGCTCAAGGAATGGTCGCAAAGCTGAGTGATAAATTACAAAATTCATTTCAGGCCAGTCTTGTGCTGCTTTAGGCACATCATCAACTGTAGCATATTGCCATACACCTTTGAATGAAGTTTCGTAATCAGGTGGTAATAATCCTTTATGAATACAAATAGTATTAATACCAGACTTTATAGCTTTTTCATAGAATGGATACATAAGTTTTTCATCATCTAATCGCCATGGGTATTTAGATGGTGATAGTGGGTCTCCAATTGTATATGATTTCCAAGAATTAGGTTTTAAAGTTTCTATTGCTCTATCCACTTCATCCATCCAACCATCTTGTCCTGGTGTAATAACTGTATGACCAAGCATACGTTCTGTTCCAGAAAAATCATTAATCATATCTCTAGCAGCTACAATTTGATCATTATGTAACAACCACCAGCTAGGATCATCAAAAGGAGCACCTGATAAAAGTGCCATTTTTGTATCTGATCTATACCATAATTCTGCTATATAATTTTCAAACTTATATCTAGTTAACGAAAGCCCTTCTTCTTTTAGTTTAGGATTCCAGTGTTCTGCTGCAAATTCCCCAAGACCAAGAATTGCTTCATGAGGGAAGTCATCACGTAGAAAGTGAGTTTGATCATCAAATATAAATTGACCTTCAACTCTTGCAGTTCTTTCTAGCATCATTTCAGGGTCTCTTGCTTCGGCTTCATTAACCTGAAAAACTCCTCCTCCATATATTTCATTCATAGCTAGGAAAGCAGTTGCCATTCCACAACTTGTCTGAAGAAATTGTCTCCTTGACATACCTAAATGCTTAGCATTTTTATCTGCTAGTTCTATAGTTAGGTCTTCAACTTTTTTTTGAACATTTGATTGTTTAGGTGGTAAATACTCACCATTTGATACTATTTGTGTTGGAATCGGTAAATCTATACTTAATTTTTCCGCTCCATCAACTAAAGCGAGCTCGCGCTCACTGAGCCATGTTCCGCCCATTTTGTTTCCTCCCAATTAATTAAACTTACCTTAATCTAATCATGAAATAACTCTAATAGCAAATAATTTAAAATTTTTAATAGTATTTTTATGTTTTATAAATTAAGTTTTATAGAACATTATTTTTGGGAGGAATTATGTGATAAGAAAAATTTTAAAATTTTTCGCTATTATATTTTTTTTAATAATCTTCAATTCTACAGCTCAAGATAATTCTGATTCTGAAAATAAAGGACGTGCAGAATACTCTGATAAGCTTAGAAACCCTGATTATAAATATAATAAATTAGACCAGAAAGAAGAAAGTCTAACTACAAGTTACATAAATGGTTTGAGGTCTGGAAAGTGGGGAGCTTCTGATCCTGAATGGGTAAATATAGAATTAGCTAAAGAGTTTTTTCCTAAAGCAACAAAAATAGGAAGATTAGAGGGAGAAATTCCATCAGCTGCAGTAAGTTCAGAAGACAACCTTCTTGGATATTTATTTATTACTAAAGATATTACGAGCTCTAAAGGATATTCTTCACAAGTATTTGATATAGTTGTTGGACTTAGATTAGATGGAAAACTTGCTGGAGCAAAAGTTATAGATCATTTGGAGCCTATTATAGGAATGTATACTCCTGATGGTGAATTAGTTTTACCATTATTTACTGCCCAGTATAAAGGGCTTGATATTAGGATGCCTATAAAAGTTAATTTGCTCAGAACAGAAGGTCCAGGATCAATTGATGGTATCTCTTCTGCTACAGTAAGTGCTGTTTTATTTAATGGGGCTATATTAAGGGCTGCTAGAACCATAGCGCTTGCTAAAGGAATGAGATTAAGTGATGAGCCTGTAGTTAATATTGTTTCTTTTGAGGAGTCAAAGTTTAATAACTTAATACTAGATGGCTCAGTTAGCAGATTAACATTAACTTTAGAGGATCTTAAAAAGCTTGGAATGAATCATCCTAAAATTACAAATAGAACTGGAGTTGCAGATATATATAGATATAGGTCAGTATTTAAAGGAAATACTCCGGTTGCCGCAAAGCAAAAAGAAGTAAAAAAAGGTTATAAAGACACAGATAGAAATTTAGTAATAGATTTGTATGTGGCGCCAGTTATTACACCTACAATAGGAAGAAACCTTTTAGGAGATAAATGGTACGATATATTTATTGCGGGAAGAGACCCTAAAGAAATTACTTTAATGGTCGCAAGCTTAGGAAGATACCCTATTGATGGTGAACCACATATTGCTTCAGGATCATTTAAAAGACTAGCTATTATACAAGGAGATAAAAAGTTTCAATTATCAAAAGAGCATTTTAGAAATTTAGGATTTTTACACGGCGAGGATAAACCATATTTTGCGGAAGCAGGGATTTACAGAATTCCTCCTGAAGTAGGAATAGATCAAGTGAAACCATGGAAATTTGAATTAATTATAGAAAGTAATGAGAATGAGCCAAGTCAAAAATTTTATATAGACTATTCTATGAATCCTAAATATATAATTCAGCCTGATGGTTTAGATGAGCTTGCTGATAATAATGACCCGATTTGGTATGCAGCATGGGAGAGTCAAAGATTCAATTTAAGCTTGCTTGTGCTAACTTTAACAATCTTATCATTAGCTTTATGGAAAATGGATGAATTAGTTAAACATAATTTTATTTGGAAATCTTTTAGATATTTATTTTTAGGATGGGTCTTGGTATGGCTAGGTTTTTATGCTGGAGGCCAAATAACAATAATTAGTATACTTACTTGGTTAACAGCTCCAATATTGAATACCTCGTGGGACGTTTTATTATCAGATCCAATTTTAGTTTCTTTAATGATATTTGTTATAATAAGTTTTGTAGTTTGGGGCAGAGGAGTTTTTTGTGGTTGGCTTTGCCCTTTTGGAGCATTACAGGAATTAAGCTCAAAGATTGCTAAAGCATTAAAGGTTACGCAAATAAAAATTTCGCATGATTGGCACAAAAGGTTATGGCCAATAAAATATTTTATATTACTAGGCTTAGTAGGCACCAGCTTTTACTCAATGGCAAGTGTAAATATTGCATCTGAAGTAGAGCCTTTTAAAACTGCTATTTCTATGAAATTTAATAGGGAATGGTATTTTGTAATTTATGCAGTATTACTTCTTTCTATTGGACTCTTTATTGAAAGGTTTTTCTGTCGCTTTATATGTCCATTAGGTGCTTTTATGGCTATCGGTGGAAAATTAAGGATATTTAAGTCCTTAAAAAGAAGAGAAGAATGTGGCAGCCCATGTCAGCTTTGTTCGCATGAATGTCCTATAAATGCTATAAAACCTACCGGTGAAATTATTATGGATGAATGTTTTTATTGTCTTGATTGTCAATCACTATATAGCGACGAACATAAATGCCCTCCCTTAGTAAAAATAAGAAAACAAAAATCTAGAAAAGATAGAACAATATTAACTCCAAACTTAGCTGAATAAAAATGTTATTATGTGCTTTGTTAGTGTGGGCTATATTTCCCAATGAATATATAGAAAAAAACGATTTGTTAGTTCGTAAAACATATTTAACGGAAGCAGGTTGTCATAAGGATTTAATTCAAAAAAATCTTAAAAATAAGAAGTATTGTCTTCTTATAGATAAAAGAATTGATTTTTCATTTGAAGAATGGCGCAATGATAATTGTTTTAGATCTGAAAATAAATGGATAGGTAAATAGTTTAAGAGGATAATTCTAATTGAGCATTAAAATAAGGTAATTTTTCCCTATTATGACATCCCATAATTACTATTCTTTCAGCAATTTGGAGTGCTTTTTGGTATTTTCTTTCCAATTCTTTAGTTGAATTACCTTCAAATTTTTGGCCACACATAAATATTCCATAATGAGCTTGGACAGTTCTAACTCTTTTTCCTAGAAGTAAGCCATCTGCTATTGCGGCAAAACTAAATTCTTCTTGCTGTGTTACACTGATGCATTTTCCTATAAGGAATTTCCTAACTTGGATCTCCGCTTCTATTATTAGATTCCAATACTCTGATTCTGAATTAGTTTTAGTGCCATTTATGAAATAAAAAGACTTACAGAATATTAAAAAAGTAAGTTCCTCAATACTTTTATAATTCCACGCCTGTCTTTCTAAGCTATTCCATACGCTTGGTCTTAATTCCTCATATACCCTTGGTATTCTATCAAAAAACATGCCATGTAAATTAAGATCACTAACATTTGAATCTACAAGTTTTTCTTTATGGATATCTATACAAGCTGTAGATGAACAAATAGGACATTGATCATCTTTATAAAGATCTTTTTTATAAATATATGAGCATCTTTCTTGGTCTTTATTTCTTCCTTCACAAATAAAAAATGAAGATTTTTTTTCATGTTCATCAAATTGTTGTGCAATCCAATTAAATCTATTTTGGAATTTAATAAACGATCTTCTGTGACTCCATAAGTCCCATTTCAGGTCTTCTACAGGACCAAATGTACTCCAATTTGAACTAACATCTACAATTATACACTTATCTTTATCTTTTGCACATCTTAGACCTCTTCCGACAGATTGCCCCCATAGTACTTTAGAAAGTGTAGGTCTTAAATGAACAATTATATTGCAATTTGGGTTATCCCAACCTTCCACTAAAACACCTACCGATACTACAGCTTCAATATTTCCATTTTGATGGTCCGAGAGAATGCGAGTTCTTTCTCCTGTAGGTGTTAAAGCTGTTAATATATCACTTTTAATCTTTGCTTTATGAAGTATTTCTAGAGTTTTATTAGCTACTGCAACATCAGGGCAAAACCAAGCAGATATCGGTTGGGGTGTAACATTTTTTCTTTCTTCTTTATATATACAAAGTGCGTAGTCAATCATAGATGATTTTATAATGGCATTAGAAAGTACGGAGATAGGAAAATCTCCATTCTTTATTTCAGCATTATTTAAGTTAAGGTCATGAATAAAATGTGGTCTATAAATTGGTTTTACTAAAACTTCTTCTTCTATTAATGTTTTAATGTCTGCACAATCAATAATGGCGTCAAAAACTAAACCTAATTGATCATTCTGATTGCCTGTTCTTCTTTCTGGTGAAGCAGTTAATCCCATTATATGGCTATTATTTTTCCCTTTTTCATCAAATATATCCAAAACTCTTTGATAAGCTGAGCCTACAGGAGATACTCTATGTGCTTCGTCTATAATAATTAAATCTGCTTCTGGTATTAATGATGCAATAGCATATTTAGACCTTAAATTTGTAGATAGGACAATATCGGATTCACCAAAATTCTTAATAGCATCTGATATACCTAGCTTGCGAACTTTATGGTCTATTTTAAGTTCCCTTTCTAGTTGTTCAAGCAAAACTATCCTGTGGCATAAGACTAATATTTTTTTATTTTCGTAAAATTTTTTAATAATCTCACTAGCTAAAACTGTTTTACCAGCTCCAGTTGGAGCTTTTAAAATATATTTTTTATGTGTATTACGTATTTCATCATATTTATCAAGTATTTCAGATTGCCACTTACGTAAAATCATAAATTTTTGACCTAACTTTCTACATATTACAAATCAGCATTCCTGCTATGCAAAAAACACTATATATAATATTTAAAATTTTACTACTGGTTTTTTAATTTTTTTTATATAAAAAATAAACTATTTTGATTATGCTAAATTAAAATTTAACTATGAAAAATTACTAATATATGGCAATTGAAAAAAGAAAATTTGGGAATACAGGCCATAAAAGTTCTGCAATAATATTTGGAGCAGCAGCTTTATGGAACGAGACTCAATCTACTTCTGATAAAGTTTTAGATTTATTATTAAAGTACGATATTAATCATATTGATGTTGCCCATATTTATGGAGAAGCAGAATTGAGGATAGGGTCTTGGATGAAAAGTCACCGTAAAAACTTTTTTCTGGCTACCAAAACTTATGAAAGAACTTATAAAGGTGCAAAAGAATCTATTATGCTATCATTAGATCGTTTAAAAACAGATCATATAGATTTAATGCAAATACATGGTTTAACTAATCCTACTGAATGGGATCAAGCAATGGGAGAAAATGGTGCTTTAGATGCTATTCTTGAAGCAAGGTCGGAGGGTTTAATAAAATTTATAGGAGTAACTGGTCATGGTTGGACAGTAGCAGCTATGCATCAAAAAAGTATAGAACGTTATAATTTTGATTCTATTCTTTTGCCATGGAATTGGTATATGTCAAATTATAAAAGTTATCCAAAAGATTTTAATGATACTTTAAAATTATGCAAAAAAAGGAATATAGCTGTTCAAACAATTAAAGCAATTGCGAGAGGCCCTTATGCTGCCGGTATGAAGAAAACTCATACTCCTTGGTATCAACCTCTAGAGGATAAATATAGTATTCAAAAATCTGTAGACTGGGTACTAAGCCAAAAAGATATTTTTTTGAATTCGGCAGGCGATGTTAATATTCTGCCTTTAGTTTTAGAAGCAGCTAGTAATTTAGGGGAATGTCCATCCAAAAAAGAAATGAATGAGATGGAAAAAAAAATGGGTTTGGCATCAATATTTGGAGTTTAGTGGCGCGCCCGAGAGGATTCGAACCCCTGACCCTCTGATCCGTAATCAGATACTCTATCCAGCTGAGCTACGGGCGCATTAATTTAAATTATTTATAGTTTGATATTGTCTATCAATCTTATTTCATCAATATATACAGCTATAAATAATCTTGCATTAGATTTATCATTATTAGTTACATTTTTTAAATTATTATTATTTCTTATCTCTGCATAGTCTATTTTTTTAATACCTACTTTTTCTAAGTTTTTTCTAACAACAGATATTGTTTCATTAATATCAAGATTATAAAAGTTTTTAGCTGCTTCATTCATGATAATATTAATATTATTAGCTATATTTATTTGTTTTGTATTTAAATACTGATTTCTTGAGGATAGCGCTAATCCATTATTGTCTCTAACAGTATTTATTGGAACAATTTGACACGGAATATCTAGATCACGAACTAAGGATTTTATTATTAGTAATTGTTGATAATCTTTCTCTCCAAAAATTGCGTAATCAGCCCCAGATTGAAGTAGTAATTTAGCTACTACTGTAGCAACTCCTTGAAAGTGGTTTTTTCTTTCTTTTCCACAAAGTACTGAACTAAGTTTAGGAACATTTATCGTTAAATCAAAATCTTCTGGATAAATCGTTTCAGTTTCAGGAATATATACGATATCACAACCTTTAGATTCTAGACGTTTAATATCCTCCAATTCCGATTTTGGATATTTATCTAGGTCTTCATTTTCGCCGAATTGCATTGGGTTCACAAAAATTGTAGCTAAAACTATATTAGCATTTCTTTTTGCTTCAACTACTAATGCTTCATGCGCTTCGTGAATAGCTCCCATAGTTGGGACTATTGCTAGAGAAGCTGCAGTATTCAATGGGCCATGCCTGTGCCGTGCAATGGAAGAATGCAAACCTCTTAAATCCCTAATAACTTCTATACTCATGATTACACACCATTAAAAAAATCATTTATAAAATACTAATTTTATCGTATTTTAATAAAATAAACATTATTCTAATAAAGCCATTATGGGCGCTAAGCAAGAAAATTTTTATAAGAGTTAAAATATGGCATATAAAATAATTATTATTTGGTTTATTAGTATAATCATTTTTACTAAATTTACTATGGCTATTGACGAAACAGATAGCTTTAAATCTTCACCAGAAGGTTCTCTTAGTAATATTGGAAAGTCTAAATATAATAAGTCAAATAATTATATGGTAGTTACGGCTGATCATAGAGCTACTAAATCAGCAATAAGAATATTAGAGCTGGGAGGTACGGCAATTGATGCGGCTATATCTGCTCAAATGGTATTAAATTTAGTAGAACCTCAGTCTTCAGGTATAGGTGGAGGGGGATTCATATTATATTATGATGCTAAAACTAAGAACATATATGCGTGGGATGGAAGAGAAAAAGCACCTATGAATTTTTCTGAAAAGGTTTTTTTAAATTCTGATGGAAAAAAGAAGGGTTTTATAGAAGCTGTTTCTGGAGGATTGGCAGTTGGAGTTCCATCCTTAGTTAATATGCTAGAAAAAGCACATGAGG
This sequence comes from Alphaproteobacteria bacterium, assembly GCA_029247025.1. Taxonomy (GTDB): domain Bacteria; phylum Pseudomonadota; class Alphaproteobacteria; order TMED109; family TMED109; genus TMED109. Next base: position 22,138 of record JAQWLZ010000021.1, read on the forward strand.
TTCATGGAAATATGCAATGGAAATTACTATTTGAAGATTCTATTAAGTTATCTACAGAAGGTTTCGTAGTTGGAAAAAGGCTATCAAAACTTACTTCTAGAGCACCTCACTTAAAGAATCAAAAAACTGCTAGAGAGTATTTTAATATTGATAATGGAGGTTTGTTAGAGGGAACATTAAAGAAAAATTTAAAATTTGCGAATACTTTAAAATTAATTAGAGACAACGGTTCTAAGGCTATGCTAGCTGGAGAATTAGCAGATAATATATTATCTACAGTGACAGAACATAAAAGTAGTCCAGGGCTAATGATAAAGAAAGATTTTAGTTTTGTTAAACCAGCTCTTACTTCACCCACATGCGGAAAATACAGAAAGTGGAAAATTTGTGGAATGGGACCTCCAAGTTCAGGAGGAATAACTGTTTTACAGATTTTAGGAATCTTAAATAATTTTGAATTATCTTCAAATAATCCTAACGATCCCGAAGTATGGCATTTATTTTTAGAGGCTGCTAAGTTGGCCTATACAGATAGAGGTTATTATATTGCTGATAATGATTTTATTGATGTCCCTATAGAACTTATGCTTGATGAAAAATACTTAAAAGAACGTTCTAAATTAATTAAAAAAACTAGTATTATTTCTAATCCGCAAAAAGGAAAATTTAATAATGATAATACAAAATATTTAGGAATAGATTCAACTAGTGAAAAGCCTTCAACAACCCATTTATCTATTATAGATAAATATGGAAACGCTCTAGCTCTTACTTCCTCTATTGAGTTTATGTTTGGAAGTGGTTTAATGACATCAGGATTTTTATTGAATAATCAGATGACGGATTTTTCCTTTTATCCTAAAGATAAGGAAGGTAATTTAATTGCTAATCGTCCTGAGGGAAAAAAGAAACCACGCTCTTCAATGTCTCCTACATTAGTATTTGATTCTGAAGGAGAACTCAGAATGATATTAGGCTCTCCTGGAGGCTCTCAAATCATATGTTATGTCGCAGCATCCTTAGTTAGAGTAATAGATCTAAATATAAGACTAGAGAATATTACAGAACAACCTAACATCTGTAACAGAGGTTTTAAATCTGATATAGAATCAGGAACTATAGGAGATATATTAACAAAAGAGTTAGAAAATAAAGGCCATAAAATTAATAGGAAAAATATGACAAGTGGTATACATATGATTTATAAAGATAATGTTAAAAAACTGTATGGTATAGCAGATCAAAGAAGAGAAGGAACTGCTTATGGGTTATAATAACGGTGAGGTAGTAAGATGAAATTATCAGATGAACAAGTAAAATCTTTTAAAGAATTAGGTTACGTATTTATAGAAAATGTGTTTGATGCAGAAGAAGTAAAAATAATGAATAACGAACTTCCTAAAATGTATTCTTTAGATAGAGAGGAAGTACAAAAAGAGAAAGATGGGAAAGCTGTTAGAACTGTTTTTGCTGCTCATACTTTTAGTGATATTTATTCAGACCTATCTCGTCATCCGCGAATAGTTGAGCCTGCAAAGCAGCTTTTAGAGGGTGATGTTTATATTCATCAATTTAAAATTAATGCTAAGGAAGCTTTTGATGGAGATTTATGGCAGTGGCATCAAGATTATGGTACTTGGAAAAATGACGATGAAATGCCTGAAGGTTTAGCTCTTAATGTAGGGTTATTTTTAGATGATGTTACTCAATTTAATGGACCATTAAACTTTATTCCTAGATCACATAGAGAAGGTTATATTGAAGCTAAGCATGATGTTACTACCACCTCTTATCCTTTATGGACTATCAATAATGATACTATTTCTAAGTTAGTAGATAAGGGAGGAATTATTGCTCCTGAGGGGAAAGCAGGATCAATGATACTTTTTGATTCAACGTTAGTTCACGGCTCTCCTTCTAATATGTCTCCATGGAATAGAACTATAGTTTATATATCTTTAAATAGAACAAGTAATTATATCAGAAAGTATAGTAGACCTGAGTATAAAGCGCATAGAGATTTTACTCCTATACAATGCGTAGAGGATTCGTGTTTTAAATAGATGAATTTGGATTTATCAGACAGATTATTAAAACATCAGGAAGAAGGTAAATCTTTTCGTGTGGGAGTAATAGGAGCTGGAAAATTTGCAACTATGTTTCTATCCCAAGCAAATAGTACTAGTGGCTTTCATATTGCAGCAATAGCAGACTTAAACCCTAAACGTGCTGAAGAAGCGATAAGAACGGCAGGCTTTGAAAAAGATTTAAACACCTTAGGCATTAATGAAGCAATAACATCTAATGAAATTTGGTTTACAGATTCAGGTTTAGAATTAGCGCAATGCGAACAATTAGATTTGGTAATTGAGGCTACTGGTAATCCAGAAGCTGGAGTTGATCATTGCCTTGCAGCCTTTGAAGCTAATTCACATGTAGTCTTAGTAACTGTAGAAGCTGACGTATTATGTGGACCTGCAATTATAAAAAGAGCTAATAAAGCCGGTGTAGTATGTTCAATGGCTTATGGAGATCAACCGGCTTTAATTTGTGAACTTATAGAAAGAGTTAAAAGTTCTGGATTTGAAGTAGTATGCGCTGGAAAAGGAACAAAATATTTACCTGTATATCATTCTAGTACTCCTTCATCGGTATGGGATTATTATGGCTTAAGTACTCAAGAAGCTGCTGCTGGAGGCTTAAACTCTAAAATGTTTAATTCTTTTTTAGATGGAACTAAATCAGCAATAGAAATGGGAGCCTTAGCTAATGCTACTGGCTTAGGAGTACCAGAAGACGGCCTACTTTTTCCGTCCGTTGGCATATCAAAATTATCTCATGTTTTAAAACCTAAAGAACATGGTGGGGTATTAGAAAATTCTGGAATTGTTGAAGTGGTTTCATCATTAGAAAGAAATGGAATAGAAATTCCTGATAATTTGCGATGGGGTGTTTTTGTAGTATTTAAATCAGATTCTATTTATACGGAACAATGCTTTAGAGAGTATGGAGTTCCTGTTGATGACAGTGGAAAATATGCAGCCTTATGGAGGCCAATTCATTTAATAGGTTCTGAATTAGGTTTTAGCGTTGCGACTGCTTTATTAGATAATAAGTCTACCGGAGCAACAAAATTTTTTAAAGGTGATGCCGTTTCTGTAGCAAAAAGAAACTTAAAAGCAGGGGAAAGTTTGGATGGCGAAGGAGGAACTACAGTTTGGGGAAAATTAATACCCGCTTCTAAGTCTATTACTTTAAATGCTTTACCTATTGGTTTAGCTCACAATGTTAAACTTTTAAATGATGTTCCAGAAGGATATGTGATTTCACAAAAAGATATTAGCCCTATCTCAGAATCTAATGCTTATACTTTAAGAAAAGAAATGGAAGCAGATTTTAAAGAAAGCTATAAAAATTGAAATGTGAATTAATTTCTTATAAAGGGTTTTTTCCTAAAATAGGAAAAGGTGTTAAGAGTTCTTCTACTTCAACTTTAATAGGTAATACAGTTTTAGGATCAAAAAGTATACTTAAAGATAGAGTGGTTTTAAGAGGGGATGGAGCAGAAATTCTTGTTGGTGAAGAGGTTAATTTTTTAGAAAGAAGTACTGTTCATGTCGCTAGTGATTTGATGGGTTCTTATATTGGAGATAACTGTATTATTGGAAGGTTTTCTCTAGTTCACGCTTGTAAAATCGGAAAGTCTGTAATTCTTGGTGACCAGGCAATTATTATGGATGGATCTGAAATAGGCGATAATTGTGTTATCGCTGCTAATTCTTTAATACCTCCCGGAAAGAAGTTTCCTAATAATTCATTAATATCAGGAGCACCTGCTAAAGTAATAGGGTCAACTGACAATAAAAGTATTAGCAAATATAAGTCTGAAATTTTAAGTAATGAGTTTTTACCTGATAGTATTGTTAGAAGTAAATTGGAAGGAGATGACCCTTTAGCAGAACTTGGTTTAGAGCCATGGATAAA
>JAQWLZ010000024.1 GCA_029247025.1 Alphaproteobacteria bacterium
ATTTGATTTAGCTAACTCTACTTCACTTTTGCTAGGCTTATGATTTAACCTTTTATAATGGTTATAAACTGCCACAGATAAAACTTTTTTTGCAGAAGACTGCCCAATAACATATGTATCTAAAAAATCAAATATCTCAGATGGGCTTGGAACATCTTTTGAAGACTTAAGTAATGAAGTTTTACTTTCTTCTTTTATAATATCTGTACATAAATCTACACACTCATCACAAATAAACACATTTGGGCCAGCTATTAATTTTTTTACTTCATGCTGATTTTTTCCACAAAAGGAACAATACAATTTTTCTTTCTCTACTTTTTCATTATCGGCCATTTTAATTCCTAAATTAATATAAATTTATTTATTAGGTTAATCTTATCATTACCTTTTATCAACAATTTCATCAATTAAGCCTAGTTCTTTAGCTTCATTAGGATTTAAAAATTTATCCCTTTCAAGCATTTCGCTTATCTTTTTTACTGTTTGTCCTGTGTGCTTACTATATATGGAATTTAGCCTGCCTTTTAAGTCTATAATTTCTTTAGCATGTATCTCAATATCTGTGGCTTGTCCTTGAAATCCGCCAGAAGGTTGATGAACCATTACTCTAGAATTTGGTAGAGCAAATCTTTGACCTTTTTCTCCAGCAGCTAATAATAGAGAACCCATAGATGCAGCTTGACCAACACACATTGTAGAAACTGATGGTTTAATATATTGCATTGTATCATATATAGCTAAACCAGATGACACTATACCACCTGGAGAATTTATATATATTGAAATAGATTTATCAGGGTTTTCTGCTTCCAAAAATAATAATTGAGCAATTATTACTGTTGCCATATCATCATGAACAGCACCAGTTATAAAGATAATTCTTTCCTTTAATAATCTTGAAAAGATATCAAATGCTCTTTCTCCTCTTCCAGATTGTTCTACAACCATAGGTATTAGAGAACTCATATTTATGCTACTTTTATTATCTATGTTCATATTAATACTTTCCTAAAATAATTTATTTTTTGGTCTTTACTTTAATATTTTTTTTAGCTCCAGTTTTACTTGGCTTTTTATTTTTTGACTTAGCTGTTGCATCTTCTACCACATTATCCTCATATAATTTCTCTGATGATACCTTTACATCTTTAATAGTACACTTACCTATAATATGATCTACTACTTTTTCCTCAAATAAAGGAGCTCTAACAGCATTTGCTGCTTCAGGATTTTTCTGATAAAATTCAATTACTTTATTTTCCTCACCAGGATATTTTCTAGCTTCTTGCATTACAGCAGTTTTAATTTCATCCTCAGTAACTGTAATTTTATTTACATCTCCTATTTCTGCCATAAGCAAACCTAGTCTAACTCTTCTTTCAGCAATTTCGCTATATTCTTTTTTTAATACTGAATCTTTCTTGCCTTTATCTATATCATCAATAACGCCTGCTTTTCTATCTTGTTCAAATCTATCCCAAATAACTTTGTTTTCATTCTCTAGCATTGTTTTAGGAACATCAAATTTATATTGTTTTGATAAACTATCTAAAAGATCTCTTTTAATTCTATTTCTAGCTGTTGCTTTATAATTAATTCCAATCTGGTTCTTAATTGCTTCTTTTAAAGATTTCAAATCAGGCAAACCCATTCTAGTAGCTAATTCATCATTTATTTTAGACTTTTCAGCCTCCAATATATCTTTAACAGTTACTTCAAAAGTTGCTGGTTTACCGGAAAGATCTGCTTTTTGATAATTTTCAGGAAAACTAACTTCTACAGATTTTTTATCATTAATATTTAAACCAACTAATTGATCTTCAAATCCAGGTATCATTTGCCCAGAGCCAAGCTCTAATCTATGGTTTTCAGCTGTTCCTCCATCAAATAATTTTCCATCCATATATCCTTTAAAGTCTATTAAAACAGAATCTCCAACTTTAGATTTACGCTTCTTTTTAAGTGGTGCGTATGATTTTTGATTATTAGCAATATCCTCTAATGCCTTGCTTATATCTTTATCTTCTACATCTGCTATTAACCTATCAAATTTCAATTTTGAAAAATCTTCTATTTTTATGTCAGGCATAATTTCAAGATTTATAGTAAATTTAACATCTGTTCCATCGAGAGGTTTACCTTCAAAATCAACTTTAGGTTGCATAGCAGGTTTAATTTTTTTATCAGTTAAAAGCTTCCTCATACTATCTGAAACTTGTTTTTCTACCACCTCGCCTGAAACCTGAGTACCAAAACGACTTTTGACTATCGTCATAGGAACTTTACCAGGTCTAAAGCCATCTATTTTAGCAGTAGAAGCAACTTCTAACAATCTTGCATCAATAGCTTTATTAATTGTTGCTGAAGGTATTACTATCTTATAAGATTTACTTAATCCTTCACTTTTTAATTCAGTTACCTTCATAGTTTTTCCTCAACTTATGGTGCGGATGGAGGGACTTGAACCCCCACGCCTTACGGCACTAGAACCTAAATCTAGCGTGTCTGCCAATTTCACCACATCCGCAATTAATTTATATTCATAAAAATAGTTATATATATTATATAGGGAAATCTAGCTAGAATTTAATTAAAATAATATTAATTATTATTTGTTAGTACTTGAGCACAAGCATCAACTATTGCTTCTGCATTTAAAGAATAATTCTCATATAAGTCTTTTAGGTTTCCCGATTGACCAAACTCATCAACTCCAAGTGATATTATTTTTTTTCCTACAGCACCGCCTATCCAAGTTAAGGTAGAAGAATGTGCATCATTAATAGATATGATAACACTATCTCTATTTGAAGTTTCAAACAGCTCTTCAATTCTTGACTTATTATTAACTCCAGAAGATTTATTTATGTGAGATTGCTTCCAGTTTTTATATAGTCTATCATTAGAAGTTATAGATAATACAGAAACATTTATTTCATCTTCCTTTATGATTTCAACAGCTTCTAATACCTCTGGTGCCATTACTCCAGAAAAAACTATTGTAATATCACTTGGTTTTTCAGATTTCTCTAACCAATAACCTCCTGATAAAATTTCATTTTCTAAAGAAGTATTTAATGTTCTTTTCAGTTGAGCAATATTTCTAGTAGAAAGTCTAATATAAACTGAACTTCCATTTTCTTCCTGCATAAAACTAAAAGAATATCTTAATATAACTTCCAACTCATCTGCATAAGTTGGCTCAAACATAAGAAGACTAGGCTGACCTATTCCTATTAATGGAGTAATAATAGATTGATGAGCACCGCCCTCTGGACCAAGTGAAATTCCAGAGGGAGTCGCAATTAACAGGAATCTTGCATCTTGATAAACAGCATAATTTAAAGCATCAAGTCCTCGTGAAATAAATGTGTCATAAATTGTTCCTATAGGAATTAGAGAAGAGCCAAACATTTTTTTTGATAAACCCGCAGCCCCTAAAGCTAAAAATAGATTATTCTCTGCAATACCCAATTCAAAATGTTGACCATCTGGCGAAACATGCCACTTTTGTGCAGAAACAACTTTTTCATCATGAAAAATATCAGTTTTTTTTACTCTGTTATATATTTGTTTTTGATTAACCCACCCTCCCAGACTAGTTGAAACTGTAACATCTGGTGAAAATGTAACTATTCTATTACTTAAATCTGATTTTTCTTTACCAATTTCATTAATGATCCTTCCAAATACCTCTTGAGTATTAGATAAATTTCCTCCTTTAAATTTTAGCTTTTCTGGTATTTCAATTTTATGATCCGAGTAAGTTCTATTATTATTTTTATAAAAAGAACTTTTAGATAAAAATTTGATTAAATCTTTTTCAGAAGATTTAATTCCTGAATAATGATCCCATTCATCCCCATTAGTTATATTAAGCTCACTCTTATATACTTCCATTTGTTCATTGTTCATTAAACCTGCATGATTATCTTTATGGCCAGCTAAAGGTAAACCAAATCCCTTAGTCGTATATGCTATAAAACATGTTGGAACATCATCACTGTCAGCCTCCATAAATGCTTCTAAAACTGCTTCAACATCATTGCCTGCTAGGTTTGACATGGTATCATTTAACTCTGAATCACTTAAAGCATTTATAATTTTTAAAGCCTCTTTATCATTTTTTAAATCATTATTTAGATGTTCTCTCCATCCTTTACTACCTACATAAGAAAGTGCTGAATATAAATCATTTGGACAATTATCAATCCAATTTAATATTTTATTTCCACCTTTTATTTTTGATAAGCGTTGAAGTTTCTTGCCATACTTTAAAATAACAACTCTCCAGCCCATAGAAGCAAATAACTCATCAATTTTTAAATGAAGCTCGTCTGCTACTACGGCGTCAAGAGATTGTCTATTATAATCAATAACCCACCAACAATTTCTAACATTTTGTTTCGCACCCTCTAATAAAGCTTCATATATATTTCCCTCATCAAGTTCTGCATCACCTAGTAATGCTACCATTTTTCCAAACTTATTTTGTTTATTAATAAAGTTATGTTTGTATAAATAATCTTGCATTAAAGAGCCAAATATAGTTATGGCTCCCCCTAAACCAACAGATCCAGTAGAATAATCTACATCATCTGTATCTTTTGTTCTTGAAGGATAGGATTGCGCACCTCCAAAACCTCTAAAATTATCTAACTTCTCTTTAGTCTGATTGCCTAATAAATATTGTATTGAATGAAAAACGGGGGCAGCATGTGGCTTAACGGCTACTCTATCTTCAGATTTTAAAACTTTAAAATATAAAGCAACCATAATTGAAACAATTGAAGCTGAAGATGCCTGATGTCCGCCAACTTTTAATCCATCCTCAGATTTTCTTATGTTGTTAGCATTGTGAATCATCCAAGCTGATAACCACGAAACTTTTTTTTCTATATCTTTTAAAATTTTTAAATCTTTATCAGATACTTTTTTAGAATTTGGAATATTTCTTAATTTTTTACTATTCATTATACCCTCTATAAAAAATCAACTCAATAATACCTAATTAAATAATTTTTATATTGCAAAATTTGCTAAAAATATTATAAAATTAGCAATAATAATTATATTAAAATTTAATAAATGGTATAAAATTGTGAAATTATGGATTATATAGAATATAAATTACTTAACTCTTTACAAAAAAATGCACGATTAACTAATCTAGAATTAGCCAAAAAGGTAGGATTATCTGCTTCACCTTGTCTTAGACGCGTAAAAACTCTCGAAGAAAATGGCGTAATAACTGGTTATTCGGCAATAATAAATCAAAATAAAGTTAATTTATCAGTTAATGTGTTTGTCCAGGTTTCATTAGAAAGACAATCAGAGGAAAGGTTACAAATTTTTGAAGAAAAAATTATGGAGTATGAGGAAGTAATGGAAGCATATTTAATGACTGGTGAAGCAGACTACCTTTTAAGAATAGTAGTAAAAGACTTACAAGCATATGAAAAATTTTTGAAAGATAATCTTACTCAAATTAAAGGCATAGCAAGTATAAGATCTTATTTTTCTTTAAAACAAGTAACTAGAAAATATAATTTACCAATTGTTAACCCTAAAAACAACAAATGAAAATATACAATAAATTAAATACTCCTTTAATATTAAATAAAACTTCTTCCTATATTGTTGAGCAATCTACATCTAATAGTTTTAAACTAATGCTTAACGCAGGAAAAAAAATAGCGAAACAAATATGTTCTAATTACAAAAAAAGAAAAACTCTAATAATATGCGGCGTTGGCGGAAATGGAGGAGATGGTTTTGTTGCTGCTCAAGAACTTTTAAATAAAAACTGGGAAATAGATTTAGTCATTATTGGAAATAAAAGTAATATTAAGGGAGATTCACTAAAAGCATTAAATAAACTAAAAGTTACGTCACGTAAATTTGAAGATATTAATCTTAACGAAATTGAACTTTTTGTAGATGCATTATTTGGATTAGGTTTGTCGCGCAATATTAGTAAAGAAACATATAAAGTATTAAATATAATCGATAAACATAATGCTCCAATAGTAGCAGTAGATATTCCTAGTGGAGTAGATAGCAATACAGGAGAAATATTAGGTTATGCTGCATATTGTGAATTGGTAATAACCTTCACATCTCTTAAGTATGGACATATTCTCCTTCCAGGATATGAAAAATATAAGAAAATAAAAGTAGAAAATATAGGAATAACTAAATCAACATTGGAAAAAATATCTCCTAAAATTAATATTAACAACAAAACCTATTGGTTAAAAGACATTAAATGGCCCAAAATGAACGACCATAAATACTCAAGAGGTTACAGTTTAATAATAGGAGGCCCTAAGAATATGACTGGGGCTGCAAGACTAGCCGCAAAATCTGCACAAAGATCAGGAAGTGGAATTGTTTGTGTGGCATCAGAAAAAGATGCAGAACAAATTTATTTCGTCTCATTACTTTCACAAATAGTAAAAAGCTATAAAAATATGAGAGAATTTAGAAATATTATAGATGATAAAAGAATTAATTCTATTTTAATAGGCCCTGGCCTATGTGAAAATAATAATTCAATTTTAAAGATAAAATCAATACTTAAAACTAATAAAAGTATAGTTTTAGATGCTGGAGCTATTTCTTGTTTTAGAGGAAAGCTTCACATTTTAAAAAATATAATATCAGATAAGGAAGTAGTTATTACTCCGCATGAAGGAGAACTAAAAGCTATTATGCCCCATATAGAAGGAAATTGTATAGATAAGGCTCTAAAGGCATCATCCGAATTAAATTGTATAGTTGTTTTAAAAGGAGCAACAACAGTAATTGCATCACCTAACAATAAAGCTCTAGTTAATTTAGCCGGAGCAAAATGGTTATCATCAGCCGGTACCGGTGATGTACTTGCTGGAATTATATGTGGCTTGCTATCAAATAAAATGGAGAGATTTCTAGCCTCTGCTTTTGGAGTATGGTTACATTCAGAAATTGGAAAATATTTAGGACCAGCCCTAACTGCAGAAGACATACCTAAAAATATAAATATAGTTTATAAAAAATTATTAAAAACATATAATTAAAGAATAATATTAAAATTCTATTTGAAGTCTAGCTCCTATAGAATTAAAATCTTCACTTAGAGGGCCCTTTGAATCTGTATGAAGAATATTAAACATAGTTTTTGTAAAAGCAGTCATATACCAATTAATTCCTAAAGTATAAGAATTAGCATTTCCACCATCTATATTTTTATCGCTTAAATCAATCTGACTAGCCCTCAACGCAACTTCCCAAGCCCCTAGCCCACCTTCCATTATTGAATTTTTTGGTTTCAAACGCCAAAATTGAGCAAAATAAGCATTATAATTTCTAGCATCATCAGTAATCATATAGCCTGCTTGAAAGAAACCTCCATTAAATTGAGGATTAGCTTGTGTTTTTCTATTTACTCCTAATATACCCCATTCACTTTGCAGAGAAAGAGGACCTTCCACCATAGCAAATTCATAACCCATGTAATAGTAATTATCTAGATCAGTAATAATACCTGTATCAACTATAAAATCACCGCTGACTGCTGTTTCACCTTTCGACCTAAATCGAAGAGTAGAATCTCTTAATCCATTAGTGAATGTATTACTAGGATTAGCTGTTCTATAATAACCTGTAGCTCCTATATGTAATGCCTTAAAGCGTTCTTTATAAGGCTGCCAAGCTAATCTTCCATGAACACCCATTCCTTCATCATCTGTACTTGCATTTTTGTAAGGCTCTCCATAAAGCCCAAATCTTAAATAATAATCATCTCCTCTATAAGTAGCTGCCACTCCCATTGCAGGAGAACCGGCTCCATAAATAAAAGCTGCTTGGGGCATTGCAGCTTCCATAAATTGTCTTTGAGAAGAAAAATTAGATGCATCTAAACCAACTGAATTTCCAAATAAACCAACAAATAACCACCAAGGTTTAAAACCTCTATATATTGCCATAGCAGCTCTCAATCCATCATGTGGATTGTCCCCACTATCAGCATAGTCATATGATAAAAACCAAATCCAATCTTTTTCAGAAACACCAGCAAAAGTTAAACCTGCTCTTCTTACGATAAAACCATCGGACAAATCGTTGTTAGTATTATAGTTAGCTTCTTGATTATAAACCGCTGACTCTAATTGGATTAAACCCATCACGCTCGCAGAATACTTACCATCAGCTGACCTTAACTGAGGTAAAGGACCAAAAAAAGCAGTTTCGGGATTATATATTTTATTTTTAGAGGACGAAATCACATCTTCAGATTTTTCAGTTACAATTTCTTCTTGTTTTTCTTCTGTCTGATCAGAATGAGAACTATTACTATTTACTCTTGAGGGAATATTATTCTTCAACTCTTTAATAATTATTTCTAATTGATCTATTCTTTTAGATTGAATTTCAATTATTTCATTTTGAATATCTAATTGTTTCTGGATATCATTGTTTTTTGCATAAGAACTACTCATTATTAAACACAAAATAATCAATACTCTACTAAACATAAAAATCATTGGCATCCTCCAAATGTAATATTTACTATCTATATTATTTTGCAATTCTATTCAAATAACTATATAACATATCAGATATACACATATAGAAAAAAGTGATAATAGTTATTGCTTTTTCCTATAATAAAGATAGAATGATTATTTTAATACCAATAATACAGGATAGCTTTAATGACAAAAATTTTATATAAAATAATACTTTTATACCTAATTACATTCTTTATTCCTTTTAAATCTTTTAGCCAAGAGAAAATTGATGATATAGAAGTAATAGGCATATCCCCTTTACCCGGTATAGAAATTGATAGAAATAAAGTTCCTAATGCTAGCCAGAGTTTACGTGAAATAGATTTAGATAGTTCTACTGGGACTACAATTGTCGATCTATTAGGAGAAAAATTAACTGGTGTAACTATAAAAGACGTTCAAAATAGTCCTTTTCAGAAGAATATTGATTATAGAGGATTTACTGCTGCTCCTCTATTGGGAGAATCTCAAGGTTTAGCTGTTTATTTAAATGGAACTAGAATTAATGAAGGATTTGGTGACACTTTACAGTGGGAATTAGTTCCAGAAGCTGCATTAACTAATATTGATTTAATGAGTTCAAACCCTGTATTTGGTTTAAATGCACTAGGCGGGTCTTTAGCTTTAACTACTAAAAAAGGATTAGATTTTCTCAATACAGACTCTTCTGTAGAAAATCACTTTGAGTTTGGAGGGGCTGATTGGGTTAATGGCAATATTGAGTTAGGTGCGGGAGATGAAAGCCAAGGACTATATGTTGCTATGGAAAATTCTTACGATGGCGGATGGAGAGATAATAGTGCTGGCGACGTAAAAAGACTATTTATAAATTATGGGAAAATATTTGAAAATTCTGACTTTGATTTTACCTTTATGAATGCAGATTCAAATTTAAATGGTAATGGTGTATCTCCTACAGAATTGTTAAAAGTAAGAAGAGAATCTGTTTTTACGTGGCCTGATTTTACTAGTAATAAAGTTTATTTAGCTGCATCAAATGCTAATTTTTATCTAGAGGATGATTCAGTAATAAATACATCTGTTTACTATAGAAGATTAATAAGGGACACGCTAAATGCAGACGAATTAGATGCTGAAGAATGTGCTGAAGATAATGAGAATCATGCAGAGCAAATGGAAGATGATTTTGGAACAGCGGATGAACCGATATGTGGAGAAGCAGATGGCGATAATTATGAAGTTTTAATTGACCAATTTGGAAATGCTATTTCTAATAATGACTCCATAAGAAAGTATGGATTATTAAATAAATCTTCTACTATGACTGTTACTTGGGGGGGATCTGCACAATATAATATTAATACAAATTATTTAGATAAAATGCACAATATTATAATAGGTGCATCTGTTGATAAAACGCGAACAGCTTTTCACTCTCGAGGTGAATTGGGACAGCTTCATAATAATAGAACAGTCACCAACTTATTAAACACTGAAGGTGGTTTCATCACCCTAGAATCAATTAGAGAACATAGTGGTGCAAATGGTGGAATGGAATCAACAAATGAGAGAGGTGATGTTGGAAGTGCACAACTCGCATCCAAAACGGATTATTATGGTATATATATAAATGATTTATTTGCATTTGATGATAAAACCGATATTACAATTTCTGCTCGTGCAAATTTAGCATATGTAAAACTTTATGATCATTTAAAAACATCATTTACTAGAACGGAAACTAATACAGGAAGCCATAGATACTTTAGAGTTAACCCTGCTATTGGAATGACGCACAAGTATGATGATAACTTGGCTTTTAGATTAAGCTATAAAGAAGCTAACAGAACGCCAGCACCGGTCGAACTTTCTTGTGCATCACCTTCGGCTCCTTGTAGATTACCTAATGCTTTCGTTGCTGATCCACCTCTTCATCAAGTTGTAACAAGAGGAGTAGAATTTGGAGCAAAAGGAAAAATAGATAATCATTTTTGGGAAGCTACCTATTTTCACTTCATAAATTTTGATGATATTCAGTTTGTTAGTACTGGCACAGGTAAGTCAGCGGGTTATTTTAAAAATTTCGGAGAAACACAAAGAAGAGGTATAGAGCTTGCATTAAACTCTCGATTTAAAAATAGAATAGGAAACCTAGATCTATATTCTAATTATTCTTTTCTACAAGCTACTTTTGAATCAGCACATACGTTACCAGCTGCTAATCATCCAATGAGTAATAATGATATTGAAGCAGGAGATTATCTACCAGGCATGCCTGAACACACTTTTAAGACAGGATTTAATCAAGAATTTTCTTCAAAAATAAATGCTGGATTAAATATGACGTATTCATCTGGAGTTTTCTTAAGAGGTGACGAGTCTAATCAATTAAAGAAAACTAATCCTTATGCTGTTTTCAACGCAGATGCATCTTGGAAATTAAACACATCTTTTTCCTTTTTTGCTAGAATAGATAATATTTTAGATTCTAAATATGAAACTATGGGGGTACTTGGTGAAGCCTCTTCTTCTGAGGTAAATGTACCTATATCAGAATTAGGTGATACAGGAAGCGGAGAAACAGCTGTAGGCCCTCTTGACCCAAGATTCTATTCTCCAGGAGCTCCACGCGCTTTCTTTATTGGACTGTGGATTAATTGGTAATTTTTTTAAATAGCAATTTAAAATTATTAATGCTAATTTTCTATACTTATTATGCAAAATTATAATATAGATTTATTAGCATTAATTTTAAAAGGTGGCCCAGTAATGATTTTATTATTGGGTTTATCTATCATTTCTTTAACTATAATCATTATAAAAATAATCCAATTTTATAAATCAGATTTACACAATATTAAAAAAATTGACGCTGCTATGGAGATGATTGAGAGCAATAAATTATCTAATGCAGAAAATTTATTAAATACAATTTATCATCCCGCTTCAAAAATAATATTAGTTACTATAGAGTCCCAAAAACTCTCTGAAGAAGATAAAGAAAATAAAATATCTATTGAAGCAGAAAAAGAATTGAGAAGTCTTGAATTTCTTCTCAAACCATTAGAAGTAATATCTAATATTGCTCCACTTTTAGGTTTACTTGGAACAGTTATTGGAATGATAAATGCTTTTTCAAAATTAGAAGAAGCAGGAAGTAGAGTCGATCCTGCTATTCTCGCAGGCGGAATATGGGAAGCTCTTCTAACTACAGCTTTTGGACTTATTGTTGCCATTCCAGCTTTAGCTGCTTTTTATTGGCTAGATGGAAGAGTTGATAAGACTAGAGAAGATATGCGGCACCTAATAATAACAACGAATATTCTGCTAAAAAATAAAAAATAATGGCTCTTTTAATAAAAAAAAAGAAGAGTATAGATATTAATGTAGCTCCCTTGATAGATATCGTTTTCTTATTATTAATATTTTTTATGTTAACTAGCGAATTTACTGACTTTAAAACTATTGATATGATTTCGCCTAATCAAAATAGTGCTAGCATTGAGAAGAAAAACCTGCCAATTATAATAAATTTATCAGAAGAAGGATTAATAGAAATTGATAAAGCAGAAGTTAAATTAGAAAATTTATCAGAAATAATTCAAATGAAATTAATTAATTCTAATAATAAAAAAATTGTTATTTCAACATTAAACGAAACAAAAATAAATAATTTAATAATAGTAGTAGATATGATTAGAAGTTTAGGTATTGAAAATATTGCTTTAATAACTAAAGAAAAATGATGAATATTCTAGAAAAAAGAATAAGAAAAAAAAGGTTACCAAATCTGGTTCCCCTAATTAATATTGTTTTTTTATTGTTAATATTTTTTATGTTATCAGGAACGCTGTCAAAAAAAGACTTATTTGAAGTAGATCCTCCATTATCATATACTGGCTCAAACGCTGAAAGCCCAGAAATAACTATTCTTATTAGAGATGATAATAAAATATCTTTAGATGATAAAATAATACCTTTAAATAATCTAGAAGCTTATTTAACTTCCTTACTGAAAAATATAAATATTGAAGAAGTCCTTATTAAAGCTGATGGGAATGCTTCTTCAGGCACACTCTCAAATGTTATTAGAATGATTAGAAATACTGGAATTAAGAGAGCTGCAATAGTAACTAAAAATATATTATAAAAATGATAAGTCTCTTTGATAATAATATTAACAATAAAATTATTTTATCTAGTGCTTTACTTGCAATAATTTTTCATGCCTCTTTAATACCAATTAGTTCTTTAATAAAATTTGATAAAATAGAAGAGACAGAACCAAAAATTATTTTAGAATTAATAAATGAGATCAAAGAAGAAATTCCTGTAATAAATAATATAAATCCTCCAGAGATTTCTCAACCTCAAAAAGTTATCAAGCCACCTGTTTTAGATGCTCCAAAAAATATTAAGTTAGAGCAAGTAGATAATACAACTGCGGCTATTGATTTACCAAAAGATATTATTTTACCAGATAACTTAAGGCCTCTAATTAATAATAAAATTGATATTCCAAAAAATATTGAAAGTCTTAATAGTGATTTATCAATTGATGATCTTCCAAATATTAAGAGCACCAAGCAAATAAAAAAGAATGAAAAACCTATTAAGAAGATAAATAAACCCAATTTTTTAGTTAATACTGAGATTGTAAAACCAATTAAATTGAACGATAATTTAAGGTCACAGAATATTAATTTACCTAATAAGCCTATCAAGCAAGAAGTAGAAAAAGAAATTGTAAAAAAAACTGAAATAAAAAATGATAAACTTTCTGCAAGTGATATTAAAAGCTTAGAAAATTATAAAAATAGTATTAGATCAATAATACAATCTTTTGCGATTAATAATTATCCTAAAAAAGACCTAAGGAGAAAGAATGAAGGCATAGTTCATATAATTTTTAAACTTAAGGAAGATGGGAGTTTAAATTCTATAAATATTGGTCCTAACACTAACGCAAATGATTCACTAATAAATGCTGCAATAGACTCTGTTAAAAAGAGCTCTCCCTTTGAGCAAATAGTATTACTAAAAAAAGAAAGAGAATTTGAAATAAATATTATATATAAAATTAATTAAATATAATAATTATTCTTGATAATAGTTTTTTATACTATATGGTATAAAAAACAAACTACTAGAGGTACAATGAAAAAAATTTTTTTAATTACAATTATAATAACATTATTAAATAGCATAGCTCTTGCTGAAATTACAGAAGATATGGAGAGAAGAGCTAAAGAAGCAGGTATAATAATAATGCGAGATCATGATGTAAAACGTACATATTATTGTAATGACCAGTTTGCTAGGGAAACGCACATGAATATGCAAGTTGCTTTTAGACATAGTCAAGTAGGTGATTTGGAAAAAGCCGCGCAATTAGAACTTATCGCTGCAAATAGAGGACTTGAGCATGCTCAGGTTTCTGTGGGTAAAAGATATGTTCATGGTAATGGCCTAGAGCCAAACATTGTTGAAGCATATAAATTTTTTAAATTATCGGAGGATGAAACATCAAAGAATTTATATATTAAAGTAATATTAGAACATATGACTCAAGATCAAATTAATGAAGCAGAAAAATTAGTGAAGAACTTTAAAGCGTCATATAAATAAATTTATTCATGAAATTGTGTGAATGTATTTAAATCTTCCCTAACAGTTCTTAACTTATTTACTTCTGCACTTTTATCTTCATAACCCAAACTCATTCCACAATGAATAATATGACCATCCTTAATATTAAGAATTGGAGAAATAACTTTATGCATTTGTCCCCAAGCAGCTTGAGCACAAGTATCTAGCCCATAAGCTCTAGCAGCAATACATATATTTTGTATAAACATTCCATAATCTAGCCAACTCATCCAGCCTAGATCTTTCTCAATAGTAAATATTAAGCCAACAGGAGCATTAAAAAAGTTAAAATTTTGAACATGAAAAGATTTTGTTTTCTCGTAATCTCCTTTTTTTATATCTAGTAACTCATATAAATCCCAACCTACTTTTCTCCTTCTTGCTAAATACGGTTCACGAAAATCTTCCATATAATGAATTCTCTCATTTTTTTTATCAATTTTAGGATCAAAAAATGCATCAGAAGCAGTTTTACAAACTTTACTTTTTGATTCTCCAAGCAATACATGTACATTCCATGGCTGAATATTTGTTCCACTAGGAGCTCTTGCGGATACATTTAGTATATCTTCAATTATAACCCTACTAATTTCAGTAGATAAAAATTTTCTTACAGACCTTCTTGATGTAATTGCTTTTTTAACATCTTCATTCATATGGTTTATCATTTAAACTCCAAAAAAAGTAATTTAAAATTTTAAACTATTTTGTTATTAAAGTATTTGCAACGTAATATATAAATTAGTTATTATAGATTTTTATGAATTTAAAAATATCAAGGAATATAATTATGTCATATAACAATATTACAGAAAAAGTAAATAATTCTGTTCATACAATACTTTTAAATAGGCCTGATAGATTAAATGCCTGGACTGAAGAAATGGCTGAAGAAATTAAACACTCTATGGATAATGCTTCAAAAAATGATGATGTAAAAGTTATAATATTAACAGGAACTGGAAGAGGTTTTTGCGCTGGTGCAGATATGGATTCATTAAATACAATTGATGCTGATGAACGTGCAGATAAAAATGCTCAATCTCCTTACAAAGCATTTGATAATGCATGGCCTTTAGATTTTCAAAGAGCACAAACTTGGTTTCCTAGCGTTCCTAAACCTATAATAGCAGCAATTAATGGTCCAGCAGCAGGATTAGGATTAATATTATCTATGTGGTGCGATATAAGGTTTGCCTCTAAATCAGCTGTTTTCTCTACAGCATTCAGTAAAAGAGGATTAATAGCTGAACATGGTCTAAGCTGGCTATTACCTCGATTAGTAGGTATGGGAAATGCTATGGACATGACATTAACTGCAAGAAAAATTTCAGCTGATGAGGCAGAAAAAATTGGTTTTGTTAATAAAACTTTTAGTGATGAAACTTTTATTGATGAAGTATATAAATATGCGGAAACAATGGCTAAAGAAGTTTCTCCAAGATCAATGAAAGTCATTAAAAAACAATTATGGCAAGGACTACTTCAAGGACTCGATGAAGCTGTAGGAATTGCTGATGATGATATGGTTGATAGCTTTTCTAGCGAAGATTTTAAAGAAGGAGTTGCTCATTTCATTGAAAAAAGAGCTCCTAATTTTACCGGTAAATAATATAAAATAGGATTAAATTATGTCATTAAAAATTAGTATTATATATGGCTCTACTAGAGATGGAAGACTAGGAATAAGGTTTGCAAAATATTTAAAAAAGGAATTTATTAATAGAAAGGTTGAAGCAGTATTAATTGATCCATTAGACATCAAACTAGAAACCTTAACTAAACGATATAGTGATTATGATACTGATTCTGCTCCTAAAGGATTGGAAAATATTCATCAAGAATTAGAATCCTCTGATGCTTTTGTTATAGTTAGCGCAGAATATAATCACTTTATGCCTCCTGCTCTAGTAAATTTACTTAACCACTTTTATAACGAATACCAAAAAAAACCATCAGCAGTGGCAACCTATTCTGTTTCACCTTTTGGAGGAGTAAGAGTTTCTTCACCTTTAAGATCCTTTTTAGCACAATTAGGAATGCCTCCTATTTCGTCAATGATACATGCTCCTTTTATTAATAAAAATTTTAACAATGAAGGTGAACGTATATCTGAAGATAAGGATGAACGTCATAAGGAATTTATAAAATTTGCTGAGGAAATAGAATGGTATGCAAATGCATTAAAAGCAGCAAGAAATAAATAATTATGCAATTCTATAAAATAATTATTACCTTATTTATGTATGTGGCTTTTAGCGCATCTATTTCTCACTCTAACGATAATTTACCTAGAACAATGGTATGGTCTGTTTATGATATAGGTGCTTCTGGCTATAATGAAGCATCGGCTGTAGCTGAAGGTATAATGAAGAAATACGATATAAGAGTTAGGCTTCTTCCTTCAGGAACATCAATAGGTCGATTATTAGCATTAAAAAGAAAAAGAGTAAGTGTTAGTTTCTTGGGCACGGAAGCATATTTTGCAAGTGAAGGTTTATATGATTTTTCTGCAAAAAAATGGGGCCCTCAAGATTTACGTCTTATAATAGGTAGGCCTAATACATTTGGAATAGCCGTACCAGCTGATGCAGGAATTAATAATATAGCTGATTTAAAAGGTAAAAGAGTCGCATATGTTACAGCAAACCCTTCATTAAATGTGAAGGTATTAGGTATAATGGCATTTGAAAATCTTACTTTTGATGATGTAGAAAAAGTTATATATCCTGGATATGGCCCCACTATTAAAGCATTACAAAATGGAAGACTCGATGCGGCGGGTGCTGTTCCTACAGGTTCTGCCGTTTATGAATTGGCCGCTTCAAATAAAGGTATTAAATGGCTAGATATGCCAAAAGATAACATCGATGGTTGGAAAAAACTTAATAAACTTATTCCTTTTATGAAACCTCAAAAAGAAATATTAGGAGCAGGACTTGATGAGAATAATCCTGCTTATATAGGGGGATACAATTATCCTAATTTAACAGTTTATGCGGAAACATCTGAAAATGAGGTATATAACTTTATGAAAGCAATAGACGAATCTTTTAACTTTTATAAAGATATAAGCGCAGTAATGTTTAAATGGAAACTTGAATTATCATCCGGCACACCTGCTGAAATTCCTATTCATAAAGGTGCAATAAAATACCTTAAAGAAAAGAATCTATGGAACGATGAAGATGAGAAGTGGAATAATGCTAGATTAAAAAGATTAGAAATATTAATAGATGCTTGGAAAAATTTCTTAACTAATAATAATCATCTAGATGGAGAAGAATTTAAAAAAGAATGGTTAAAAGTGAGAGAATTAACTCTTGCAAACAATTAATAATAGTTTTAACGAAAGAATTAGCGTCTTTCCTAAATTTGTAATTATTTTTTTAGCATTAATTGGCTGTATAATTACTGTTAATCAAGTATTTAATTTTGGTATTTTTAATTTTCATCCAGTCTCTAATAGCTTTCTTTATCTTCTTATTGCCTTCTTTCAACCCATTTCATTTTTAATATTTCCATTTAGTAAAAGTAGTAAAAATAAAATTTTAATCAGCGATATATTAGCGGCTATATCAATATTTTTAATTGGAATATACTTTTCTATAAATTCTGAAAATATTCTAAGTAATGGTTGGGATATTGATGCTCCTTTATTACCTACAATCTTAAGTCTAATTTTAATAATTTTATCATTAGAGTCTTTAAGAAGGACCGGTGGGATAATTATATTTTTTATAGCCGTATTTTTTTCGTTATACCCTATTTTTGCTGACCATATGCCAGGTGCATTATGGGGAAATATGTATACTTTTAAAGAAGCTGCAAGAGCTCACAGCATGGGATTAGATAGTCTTATTGGAATTCCTATGCGAGTAGCTGGAAGTCTTCTTATTGGATTTCTCGTATATGGAATAATTCTAGCAGAAACAGGTGGAGGTAAGTTTTTTATAAATATTGCAGAATCTCTAATGGGAAAATATAGGGGTGGTCCTGCTAAAGTAGCAATACTAGCATCAGGTTTTTTTGGAATGTTATCAGGTAGTCCTACTAGTAATGTTATAACTAGTGGCTCTCTAACAATTCCAGCTATGAAAAAAGCAGGATACTCAGGAAGGTATGCTGCAGCAATTGAGGCGTGTGCTTCCACTGGAGGTGTATTAATGCCACCTGTGATGGGGACAGTAGCATTTATTATGGCATCTTTTCTTAATCTTCCATATGCTGAAATACTGCTTGCTGCTCTTATACCAGGTGTTATTTTTTATATAGCACTCATTATTCAAACTGATCTATATGCTGCTAAAAACAAATTATTAGGCATGAACGCTAAAGACATTCCACAACTTTATCCTACTCTCATTCATGGTTTTCCTTTTATAATTTCATTTGTATCACTCGTTTGGCTTATAGTGTCGGCTAAATTAGAGAGTGAAGCACCTTTCATAGCATCAATTTTATTAGTTTTTATATTATTATTAATTAATTTTAATAAAATTAAACTGAATCAATGGTTAAATATAATTGTTAAAATTGGTGAGATAATTGCTAGAATTGTTTCTCTATTATCAGGTATAGGCGTAATTATTGGAGCAATGTCATTAACTGGAGTTGGAACTTCTCTCTCAAGAGAATTAGTTTTTTTAGCAGGTGGTGATTTATTTATGATATTAACCTTTGGAGCTATTGCTTCTTTAGTTCTAGGAATAGGAATGACTGTTAGCGCTTGTTATATTTTTTTAGCAATAGTTTTAGCTCCTGCAATAATTCAAGGTGGAATTGATCCACTTGCAGCACATTTATATGTACTATATTGGGGAGTACTATCATTTATTACACCCCCAGTTGCAATAGCTGCAATTACAGCATCTAGTATTTCTAAAACTTCAGCTTTAAAGACTGGATTTCTATCAATGAGACTAGGATCAATTTTATTCTTTCTCCCAATTTTATTTGTATTTGATTCTTCTATGTTAATGCAGGGAAATACAACTGATATAATAATGGCAGTTTTAATTGCTATATTTGCAATAATTATTATTTCAGCTAGCTTCGAAGGTTATATTTATAAACTAGGTAATATAAATAAAATAATTAGAGTAATATTTTTTATTTCAGGGGTATTAATTTTAATGCCAAATTTAACTAGTAAATATATCGGACTTATAATACTAATAATTACGACCATATTACTTTTATTAACAAAAATTAAAAATAAATAATTAAATAATATGATCTTATAGGTAATTAATAACGTAACTGTTGTGGGAGTTGGATTTGTTAAAAGCTTTTTTTAAA
>JAQWLZ010000041.1 GCA_029247025.1 Alphaproteobacteria bacterium
AGCTATGTGGACAAGATTAGAAAGACTAGCAACACTAATTGCTCTTCCTGGAGACTCAGTAACATCTTCTGATGGGTCGACAATTATAATAAGTAATCAGAATAATATGGAACCTCTTGAAACTTATTCATTAATTCACGCACGAGAAGCTGAACAAGACGGATTAGAAATATACAACTTACTTACACAAGTGGAAAATTTTTGGCCGCGACATACAAGTGTAGCAAATGTTAAATCTACAAACGCTGAAAGATTAGTTTGGATCATACCAGAAGCTTTTAATAGATATTATACTGATGCAGTATATGCTTCACAAAATTTAAATACCGCATTTAAAAATAAAGATGCAGAGAATATTAAAAGGTCTGTTTGCATGTTAGCTCTGTCTTGTGGTAGATGCCATGCAGGTTTTAGAAAAGTAAGATTCGATAATTTAAGAAAAGAAGGTAGAGGTTGGACAGGAAATTATAATGCTTGTTGGTCATATAAAAACGAAGTTACACTTAATTCGACTGCTATTAGAAAGTAGCTAATTAGCCTATTCTTAAAGTACTAATGCATTTCTCTAATAATTTATCTAAACTTTTAGAAGTATGCTGATCTAGGATGTAAAATAATTCTGATGCTGCATGTTGACTCATGTCTTTCATCATAATTGAACCGATATTTAAATTCATGATTTTTTCTATATATAAATCTAATATTTTAGTTGCCTTAAGAATGTTTTCTTTATATTGGCTATTATTTTTAATAGTCATAATAGTTCCAAAACACTTAGCTACTTCAACTTTATGGGCAGCAGATTCAATAGCATTTGTAATATTAATATGAGGATATAATATTATAAAAAATATAATTAAAGCTTTTTTATATTTAACCAATTAAGTATACCTTCAGCAATTAGATCAGGAGAATCTTCCTGTATAAAATGACTACCTGGGACTGTAATCTCAGATTGATTAGGCCAAGATCTACAAAACTCTCTTTGCTTTCCAATTAAAATAGCTCCAGGATCAGCGTTTATAAATAATTTAGGGGTATCATTCTTCATAAAAAATTTAGAATAATTATTTACAACTTCAACTACTTCTTTAGGACTACCTTCTATAGGAATTTGATTTGGCCAATCTAAAGTAGGACGTCTATCCTCTTTCTTAAGAAAAGGTCTTCTATACACGTTCATTTCTTCTTCTGTTAAACCTCTTAAAACAGAACCAGGAAGAACTCTTTCAACAAATATATTTTTTTCTATAATCATATTTTCTCCTGCTTCAGACCTAAAAGCTTTGAATAATGGTGCAGATTTTTGGTCCCAGTCATCCCAGTTTAATTCACGAACTATACTTTCCATGTAAACTATTCCGGCTATTCTATCTATATTTCTAAATGCCCAATCAAAACCAAGTGCGCTTCCCCAATCATGAACTACTAAAATAATTTTATTTCCTAGATTTAATGACTCTAATATATCATTTAGCCATTTTTGATGCGTAAAAAAATTATAATCACCAACATTATTAGAATCTAATTTATCCGAATCCCCCATACCTATTAAGTCAGGAGCTATACATCTTTTAATATCAGAAAAATATGGCATAATATTTCTCCATAAATATGAAGAAGTTGGATTACCGTGAAGAAATAACATTGTTTCTCCAGAACCCATTTCTACATAAGATATGTTTTTATTATTAACTAATATTTTTGATTTTAAGTGCTCATTTTTATTCATAATTTTTCTTCACTAATATCCTTTAAAATTTGGTTTTCTTTTTTCTATAAAGGCTTTTACTCCCTCTTTACCGTCATGGCCCTGTGCTCGGATATTTAAAGACCTGGCCTCTTGTTCCAAATGGCTTTCTAATGTACTAGAAAAACTATCCGCTAAAAGCGTTTTTACAGCTCCATAAGCCTTTGTAGCACCTTTAGATAAATTAACGGCAGTTACCATAGCTATATTTTGCAATTCTTCATCTTTTACTACTTGATCAATAAGACCCATATTTAACGCTTCATCTGCGTTAAATCTCCTGTTTGAAATCATTAATTCTTTTGTTTTCTTTAAACCTATAAGTCTCGGCATAATATAAGTCATTGAACCATCTGGTGATAAACCTGCAGCAGTATATGCAGCAGAAAATTTGGCATTATCTGAAGAAATAATAATATCGCCTGACAGAGCTAAACTAAGACCTCCCCCAGCTGCAGTGCCATTTAATGCTACCACAATAGGTTTTTCCATTCTATGCATTAAGGTAACTGCAAGATGAAAATATGTTGTCATATCTGTAATAAGAGGCCCTAAATTATCTGATTCTGCAAGAAAAGATCCTAAATCGCCTCCTCCACTAAACATTGAACCTTTACCTGTGAAAATGACAGCCCTTATACTTTCATCATGATGACAATCTTTGAAAGATTCATATAAGTCTTTTACAAGGTCTAAGTTGATAGTATTAGCATTATCCGGACGATTTAATGTAACTAAAGCTATATTATTATTTTTTTCTAAAAGAACGCTTTTTTCTGACACCTATTTATCTCCTTAGTAATATAAATTTATAACAAAATAAATATTACTATACACAATCTAAAATAAAATTAAAACCGTAGATTTTAGTGCGTTTTGCTTTTAGTTTCCCCTAATAGTGCAAAACGTATTCTTGGAGTAGAACTGGTTTTTTATTTTATATAGATACTTTTCTACTCCTTAAATATATTTTATATTAGATAAATGAAAAATATGTCCTTAAAAAATATTCATAATGAAATATGGGAAGACATTAAGGTTGGTGTAAAAAACACTAAATCAGGTTTTCACTTTCCGGTCATATCCACTATAGATAAAGATGGTTTTCCTTCTTCAAGAACAGTCGTATTAAGAGAAATAGATAAAAAAAATAAAATTATTTCATTTAATACAGACGTAAGGTCTAATAAATGGCTCGAAATAAATAATAATAATAAAGTTTCCGTTAATATTTATGATGCTAACAAAAAAACTCAAATTAGAATAATAGGTACTGCTGTAGTTAATTATAAAAATAAAAAATGGGATTCTGCATGGGAATCTACTCCTAAAATGAGTAGAGAATGTTATTCCACTCCTTATTCTCCTAGTACAGTAATTTCAAAACCAGATGATATAGATATAAATTTAAATCAAATAAAAACTGAAAATTATGAAAAATATAAAGTAAACTTTGGAAGAGTAGATATAAAAATTTATTCATTAGATTGGTTGTATTTGATTCATTCTGGTCATAGAAGAGCAAAATTTATATATGACAAAAAAATTTCTATGGTTTGGATAGCTCCATGAAAATAATTTTTATATTTTTGATTTTAAAATATATAATTATAGCTAGCTCTGCTTATGCTCAAAACCCTATTGAAGTTAAAACTGTTTATCCTCCTAAGTGTACACTTTTGAAGGAAAAAAATGGTCTTTTATGCCCTAGAATTATTGAAGTTGAAGTTAAAATAAATAGTGATATTAAGAAACATTTAGTCCGTTGTACATTATTTAGTGAGGAAGAAGAAATATTAGCATTTGGTGAATCATTTTTGGAAAAGCCTGGTGGTAAAATATATTTAACATTAAGAACTAGAACAAGAATTCATGGATTAACTCTTATTGCTGGTGCAAAATGTTCTTCAGATTCATTTTAATCATTTTATATTATGTATTATTATCAAATCATACCTTTGCAAACTTCGATATAACTATAGAAAAATTATATCCACCTAAATGCTCTATATTGATAGATAGTAAAGTTCTTTTATGTCCAAGAATAATGGAAATAGACGTAAATATTGGAAATCAAAAATCTAAAAAGTTAATTAACTGTATAGTTTTTAGCGAAGAAGAAGAAGTTTTAGCATTTGGTGAAAACTATATATATCCTCCTAAAGGTAAGATATATTTAACCATAAGAGAGGCAAGGAGAAAGATTAATGAAATGAAATTAATTGCAACTGCCAAATGCAAGTATACAGAATGACATGCTATATGTTTTTTTCAATTATTTCACAAATAAAATGCCCAATTATAATATGCATTTCTTGAATGTTATTTACTTTATCAGAAGGCACCTTTATTGAAACATCTGATAAGTTAGATAATTCACTGTCTTTTTTACCTGTCAGTGCTATAATTTTTAGTCCCTTCTTTTTTCCAGCAACTACAGCATTAACAACATTTTTACTACTCCCACTTGTAGAAATAGCAAATATTACATCTTCTTTTTTAGCTAAAGCTTCAACCTGTCTTTCAAAAACCTTTTCGTATCCCATATCATTTGCAACGGCAGTTAATATAGATGTATCAGTATTTAAAGATATAGCAGGTAAAGGAGAACGATCCTTTTTATATCTTCCAACAAATTCAGCAGACAAATGCTGACTATCGGAAGCGGATCCTCCATTGCCAAAAAATATAATTTTACCCCCAGAATTTATACTATTTTTGATATAATTGATAGATTTCTCTATATCCAAATATAAGTGATTTTTCATATTATCAATATTATGTGAGCACTCATCAAGGTATTCTTTAAATTCTATTTCCAAACTATTATCCATATTGTATATTATAATAAATTTATACATTATAATTTATAAATTTTAAAATTAATTAGGAATAACCTTTAAATGCAAATAGAAGTGAAAAATAAAAAACAAGACTTTTTTGCAGTAATAACTGATGTAGATATTAAAAATATTTCTAATACAAATTTTGTAAAAATAAAACAAACATTAGAAACTTATGGGGTAGTAGTATTAAAAAATCAAAATATAAACGATAATCAACAAATTGAATTTTCTAGAAAATTTGGAGACTTAGAAAAAGCTTTAGAACATGATAAATTAGAAGGAATACAAGACGAGATCACAAGAATTTCTAATGTTGATCAACATAATAATATATTACCAGTAGATAGTAAAAAAGTTATTTATGATAGAGGAAACAGGTCTTGGCATTCAGATTCTTCTTATAAAAGTATACCATCAAAATTTTCAATATTAAGTTCACGAGAAATACCAGATCAAGGTGGTGGAACTGAATATATAGATGCTAGATATGCACTAGAAACATGGAATAAAAAAAAACATAAACCTAGCTTAGAAGACCTTAAACAACAAATATGTCAACATTCAATTGTATATTCTCGTATGGTAAATACAGGCGATATTTTTGATGAATCTTATAAAAATAAAATGCCTTTTGTTAAACAAAGATTAATAAGAACGCATCCCTTTACTCAAAGGTCTGCATTTTATGTTGGAAGCCATTGTAGTCATATAGTTGGATGGGATATAGAAATTAGTCGAAAATTAATTAAAGAAATAAATGACTGGATTATGAATTCTGGAGAGATAATACACCATAAATGGAGTAATAAGGAAATTGTAATGTGGGATAATAGAAGAGTACTTCATCGAGGTACATATTTTGATGAATCAAGTGCTAGAAGAATTATGCATAGAACAACTGTTGCTGGAGATATGCCAAGCTATAAAGAGTCAGTTAAATTATAAATTCTTTAATTTCTTCCATTATAAACTTGTAT
The DNA here is from genome assembly GCA_029247025.1 of Alphaproteobacteria bacterium. Lineage (GTDB taxonomy): Bacteria > Pseudomonadota > Alphaproteobacteria > TMED109 > TMED109 > TMED109. The sequence goes on from JAQWLZ010000041.1 coordinate 5,574, forward strand.
ACTACTATCAGGAATCCATACTTTCTTTGGAGGATTATCTGTTTGCCAAAAAACATCGATTGGTATCCCTCCTCTAGGATAGAAATAACCTCCGATTCTTAACCAAACAGGCTTAACTTCTTTTACGATTCTTTTAGCTATATATAATGTAACATCTTCATGAAATGCTCCATGGTTTCTAAATGATTGCATGAATAACTTGAATGATTTTGATTCTAATAGAAATTTCTTTGGAATATAATCTATAATAATGTTGGCAAAATCTGGCTGACCTGTTACAGGACACAAAGAAGTAAACTCAGGAACACTAAATCTAGCTACATATAATTTATCATTATGAGGATTAATAACTGTTTCAAGTAAAGCATCTGAAGGTGTATTTGGAAAATCAGATTTATTTCCTAACTGTTTAATTTTACTCATTATTTTCTGGTCCATAATAAATACAACCCTCACCGCTTTGATCTCTATGAACTTCTATTTTATTTAAATTTGAAATTTTTATAATTAATTTATTCCAGATAAAAACACATAAGCCTTCCAAAGTAGGATTATATAAACCATCAACGTTATTTAAAGTATTGTGATCTAGTAAATTTTTGACAGATTCACATTCTTTAGCAATGTAACCGAGATCTAATATCATGCTATTCTCAAGCTCTGGTTCTCCTTTAACCCATACTCTAGCTCTAAATGAATGACCGTGCACCCTTCCATATGGATGAGTCTCATCATAACCTTCTAGAACATGCGCTGCATCAAATGTAAAATCTCTATAAATAATCATATATATTATCTAACTCCTATAATCTTGTGAGTTTGAAGAGATATTTTCCACTTAGGGTTATTCTTACAATACTCTAAAGCTAATTGTGTATTATGAACCTTTAACGTTCCATCCATTGGCTGTAAACTAAAATTTTTAAAACTATATTTTTCATATATGTCTGGAGCCACATTTTTTTGAGGATATACTAATTTTAACTCATCACCATAAACTTGTTTTAATGGATTACCAGCTTTAGGACTAACACAAATCCAGTCAATTTCATTAGGTACATTAATAGTACCATTAGTTTCTATTGCTATTTCACATTTATATTTTTTGAGAGCTTTAACTAATTTTATATCCACTTGAAGCATAGGTTCTCCACCGGTAAGTACAACAAAAGGCTTTGATGAGTTTGGCCAATAAGAAACAATCTCTTTAACTAAATCAACTTCATTTAAAAACTTATTTCCTCCATCACCATTTGTCCCAACAAAATCTGTATCGCAAAAGTTACACTTAGCTACTTCTCTATCTTTTTCTAAACCATTCCATAAATTACAGCCAGTAAACCTGCAAAATATTGCTGGTCTTCCAGTGTGATAACCTTCACCCTGTATTGAATAAAATATTTCTTTTACATTATATGTCATTCTGTTTTATCCACTCATTATATCCTTCTCTCCTTAAAATACACGCTGGACAAACTCCACATCCATAACCCCAATTATTTAAATTAGATCTATCTCCTACATAGCATGTATGAGTATCTTCTATTACTATCTTTTGAAATATTTCTCCTCCTAAGTCATAACTTAAACGCCATATATCAGCTTTATTCTTGTCCATTAAAGGAGTATGAATTTGTACTTCCTTATCTAACCCAAGGGATATAGTTATTTTTAAAGAAGCAATTGTTTCTCTTCTGCAATCTGGATATCCTGAATAATCTGTATCACACATTCCACCTACTAAATCAAAAATATTTCTTCTCCATCCTAAAGCAGAAGCATAATTAAAAAATAATAAATTTCTTCCTGGAACAAAAGTATTAGGCAATCCATTATCTTCAATAAAAATTTTACTATCTCTTGTAAGTGACGTTTCTGATATTTTTCCTAGGGCAGGAATATCAATAATATGATCTTTACCTATTATATCATGCCATTTATCAGATATACTTTTAATTTTTTTAAGTACTATATCTCTACAATTCATTTCTATGATATGTCTTTGATTATAATTAAAGCCTATTGTCTCTATATAATCAAAATTTTCACATGCCCATAAGAGAGATACTGTACTATCTTGCCCACCTGAGAATAACACTAATGCAGATTTTTTAGCCACTTATCACCTTTACTCAATTATGAATAATATACTATAATATAAGATCTATATGTTTATAATATAAGTAAAATTAATTAATTTAAACATATATAGGATTTAATTGTTTTTGAATAAATTATTATTAACATTGATATTTTTTTGTTTTATTTATAATAGTTCTGCATTATCGAAAAAATGGAATATTACTATTGAGGGCTACCTTTCGGGTTTCAAAGTAGGTGAATCTGATGTCTTATTTGAGATAAATAATGATAAATATACACTTATAGCTCAATCAGATACCTCTGGTATTACTAAGTTATTTTATCCATGGAAACAGGTTATTGAGGTTACTGGATCTATTAATAATTCTATAATTACTCCGTTAATATACAAAATAAAAGATATAAGAGAAAACAAAGAAACTGGTTTTATTAATATCAAATATAAAAATAATCTTCCCGTAGTTGAATCAGCTTTTCCTCATCCAAATAATGATACTAGGAGAGAACAGATTTCTCAAGAGTTACTAATAAATACTTTTGATCCAGTGAATTCTATTTTAGTTCTAGGTATATTAAGTGCTAATAACAATTCTTGTAATCGTACAATTAATGTATTTGATGGAAGAAGAAGATTTAATTTAGTATATAAAACAATAGAAAAAAATAAAGATGAACTAATATGCAAATTAAAAATTATCAGAATAGCAGGCTATTCAAAAAAAGAATTAAGTAAGCATCCTAAAGAGGGTATGATTAAATTAAAAAAGCTATCCAATAGTATATTTTATTTTCCTGTAGAAGTAAGAATTCCACTTACAATAGGTTCATTTTACGTAAATTTAACTCAAAACTTAGTATTGCA
>JAQWLZ010000002.1 GCA_029247025.1 Alphaproteobacteria bacterium
AAATGAAAAATAAAGGCCCATTATCAGGTATTACAGTTATAGATTTAACCGCAATGATATCTGGCCCAGTATGCACAATGATGCTAGGTGACCAAGGTGCAGATGTTATAAAAGTTGAACCTTTAACAGGAGAACTTACAAGAAAAGTGGGTGCATCAAAAAATGGTATGACTACTTCTTTTTTGTGTGCAAATAGAAGTAAAAGGTCTCTTACACTAAATCTAAAAGACCCTAAAGGTATTACTATTCTTAAAAAACTTATTACAAAAGCTGATGTATTAGTTCAAAACTTTCGACCAGGTACAATGAAAAGAATGGGACTTAGTTATGAAGAAGTAAAAAAGTTAAATAAAGAAATTATTTATACTTCTATTAGTGGGTTTGGAGAAAAAGGACCATATTCAAGTCATAGAGTCTATGATCCAGTTATACAAGCATTATCTGGACTAGCAGATATTCAAAGAGACCAAAAAACAAATTTTCCTAAAATGGTTAGAACTATTATTCCAGATAAAACAACTGGAATGGCAGCAGCTCAAGCTATAAGTTCAGCTCTGTTCTATAGGGAGAGATATGGAAAAGGCCAACATATAAAACTTGCTATGCTTGACGTAATGGTTGCTTATTTGTGGCCTGAAGGAAGTGCTTCATTATCATTCGTCGGAGAAGAAGGAGATCCTTCCAAAGGACAAATGGGCTTAGACCTTGTATTTGAAACCAAAGATAACAAATATATCACCGCTGGCGCTGTAACAGATCAGGAGTGGTTAGGAATGTGTAATGCTTTTAATAGAAAAGACTTACTAAGTGATCCAAGGTTTAATACTCCAAGAGCAAGATTTGATAATAAAACAGAAAGACGATTATTAGTTGCTGAAGAAATAAAAAAACATAACTCAGAAGATATATTGATTAAATTACATGAAAATGAAGTTCCAAGTGCACCTATTTTAACTAGAACTGAACTATTAAAAAATGAACAGATTGAGGCAAATGAAATTATAGAATTTCATGAAAGTAAAGTTTTTGGAACTATCAGATCTCCGAGGCCAGCACCAATTTATTCCAATAGTCCAATTAATGGTAAACAATTAGCTCCATTAATGGGAGAAAATAATAGAGAAATATTGAAAGAGATTAATTATAAAGATGAAGAAATTGATAATTTTATTAAAGAAAAAATAATTTCATAAATAATTAATTTCTGCAATCTCTATTTATGATTACATCTTTCATTAAAGTTTTACATAATATTGCTTTCTTAAAATGAATATTTTCTGACATTATAGTACTCATATCTGCACTAGTAAAAACTGATTTATAAAAGTTAGCAGCTTTATATTTAATATTTTTCATATTGCTTTTTAAAAATACAGATCTTCTAAATGAAGCATAAGATAGATTTGCAAACTCTAAATTAGATTTAGAAAAATTTACGCCCCTAGCTTTGGTTTGTGATAAATCTGCATATGAAAGATTTGTAGAATCCATCAAGGATAGGGATAATAAGGACTTTTTAAAATCTGTTTTAATAAAAGAAGATGTAGACAGTATTGATTTTTGAATATTTACATTCGTCATGACAGCTCCATCCAATACAGAAGATTTTATAATTATACTATACATTTTACCTAAGTTAAAATTAGCTTTTACAAAATTTGAATTTTCAATAGTTGATGAAGTCATATTAACTTCCTCAAAATTTACATTAGAAAAATTACTATTTTCTATTATGGTCGTTGGCATATCAGTCTTAAAAAATGTAGAATTGGTAAAGTCAGAATTTTTAATTTGAGCATTTGCCATCTTAGCATTATTAAAATTAGTATTCTGCAGATTAGAATTTGTTATTATAGCCTGATCTAAATAACTATTTTCAAAATTATAATTACTTAAATCACATTTATTACATTTACTATTTTTTAAAAAATACTCTACATCATTCTCATCATATGTGTATGCCGAATTACCATTAAATATTGTTATAGCAATAAAAATAAAAAATAATACTTTCATTAATGACCTCAAATATATGGTGGGCGATATTGGATTTGAACCAATGGCTTCCTCGATGTCACCGAGACACTCTACCCCTGAGTTAATCGCCCAATTAAATTATTAATTATATATAAAATAATAGTATTAAATTATAAAGAGATAAAAAATTATTATACACCATATCAAAGCTAAACTTTGTAAAGTTTTATCTTTCAAAATTGAATCCATTGGATCTCCTGTATATATTCCATTCCAAGCTATATATAAGTACCTAGTAAAAATGGCTATAATAACTGGAAATGATATCCAAATAATATTACTTTCATGTCTTAGAGCTACAGTAGAGTCAAATGAAAATAGACCGTAAAATATTAAAGTACATAAAATAGAAAATAATAATAAAACTTTAAGTAACTTCTTATTCCAATTAGCTGATAAATAATCATTATTTATAACTAATTGCCCTAATCTTTTGCCTAATGCAAAACTAATTGATGAAAAAGCAATTATCAGCAATGTCCACAAAGATTGAGAAATACCTGCTGCTACTCCTCCAGCTAAAATTCTAATTATAAACCCTGAACTTACTGCGATAGCATCTAATAAAACTAAATATTTTAAATAAATCGAATAGAGAATATTAATAATTATATATAATGATATAAAAAATAAACACTCAGGAACGTGTATAATTAATATTAAAAATGATAAAATAATAAGTAATATAGATAATATATATCCACTTTTATGAGAGATTTCTCCGCTTGCAATAGGCCTATTTTTCGTTCTTATATTTTTTTTATCTAGGTTTGCGTCCTGGATATCGTTAAAAATGTATATACCGCTAGATACAAAGCAAAAAGAAATAAAAACATATATAGAATTTGTAATACTTTGATTTGAATATTCATTAAAACTAAATAATATAGGAAAAAAAATTAACAAATTCTTTACCCAATGATGCATTCTAATTAATAAAAAATATTTTTTATACATTAAATAAGTATTCCGTTTATTTTCAATTCATGTTAGTTAATTATAAAATATATAAAGTAATATAATAACAATCGATAAGTATAGTAGAAATATGAAAATCTTAATATATGCATTACTAATGATAATTGTAAGTTTAAATGCTTATAGTTTTAATGATGAATGTATTAACTCAGTAGACTTTCCTTTTTGCCTTTATACAAATGAAAAACAAGAATTTGTTATTATTAGAAATGACAAAGAAGTCGGATGGCATAAAGTAAAATTTAGCAAAACAAATGAGGGATATAAGGTAGATTCAACAGCATATATTAAAGCAAGATACCTTTTATTTTTAGATTATATATTTGAATATTCATCAACATCACATTGGCAAAATAATCAGTTAATAAAAAATATTATAAATATTGATGATGATGGAAATGAATATTCTATCAAAGTAAGTAGATTAGATGAAAATAAAATTGAAATTATAAATGAAGACGAAGATAAATATATGCATTTAGGAAATGATATATTTCCCTCAGATCATTGGCATCCTTATGAAATTAAAAGTAAATATCTTCTTAATACTTTAAATGGTGAAGTATTAAATATAAAAATTAAAAAAATCGATGATAACACTTGGTATGTAGACGGAAAAGTTAAATATTATATAAATTATGATAATGAAGGTAGATGGACTGGTTTAAAATTTGATGCTGATGAGGATGATATTATAGAATATAGATGTACCACTTGTGATTAATTTATATTTCTTACTGCATTAAAACAAAATAGCTTTTTATTCTCTTACTATTTTTACCAAAATCACTTCTACCAATTCTAGAAGCTGACCTTACATTAATTATAATGTCATTAGTAATTAATTTTTCAATTCGAATAATCATGTCATCGGTAAAACCATACCAAAAACTTGTTTCTAATGCTTCAATTGTTCCTTCTTCAAAATTTTCGTATGCAATTTCAAGACCCATATTTTTTAAAGTATTAAGTGATTTATTAAAAACTTCTTCTTTTGATACATTGCTTAATATTAAAGGAGCAAGTTCATAATTAGGTAACTTAAAACCACCAAATTTTTGAATTAAATTATGTTCATCTTTTGGCAGATTATGATCAGTATATACTTTAAATCTTAATAAATCGTGATAATCTGTACTAATATCGTTAATCACAGGATTACTTCTTAAATCTATAATTTGTAAATAGAAAAAAGAAATAATTGTAATATTAATAGCAAACATAAAAATACTGATTACAGTATTTAAAAATTTTTTATATAAATGTAATGAATAACCTATGGAAATTAAAGATATAGCTGATGCAATAATAGAAGAATAAACAGCATACTTAGTTAAAAACAACAAAGAATAGCCTGCACTAAAAAAACCATATCTATAACCAAAAATAGCAAGTAATAATAGTATAAAAGTAAAACTTGTTATTACAGACATAGACAAAAAAATATAATTTTTTTTCTCATCATATCTATTTAATTTAAAACGACGCATGAATTATATCCTCACTACTATAAGGTTAATGTTATTTAAAAAAATAACAATAAAAAATAATTTTAGGTTTATAATATATATTGTAATAACATCTCTTATGAATAAATTTTATTTAAATAATAATAGTAAAGCTATATTATGGATGTTTGGATTCATAATAAACATTACTATAATGGCTTTATGCATAAGAGAATTAAGCTATAAATACAATTCTTTTGAAATACAAAACTTTAGAAATTTTTTTAGTGTTACAATTTTATTTATTTTGTTTATTTTAAATAAAAAAGCAAAAATAAATACTTATCAATTAAGAAATAATTTTTTTAGAAACATATTTCACTTTATCGGACAATCCTGCTGGACATGGGGATTAACTGTTCTACCTTTAGCACTTGTATTTTCATTAGAATTTACAATGCCAATATGGGCATCTATTATTGCCTTAGTATTTTTAAAAGAAAAAATAACTTTAAATAAAATGTTATTTTTAATAATTGGTTTAATTGGAACATATACAATATTATTACCAGGTACAAATAATATTAATTTTTACAACTTGATAGTATTATTTTCTGCCATTGCATATGCTGTAGCACATAATTTTACTAAAAAACTTACCGAAACAGATAGTATCTTATCTATACTATTTTTTATGTCAGTTATTCAATTACCCTTTTCATTTATAGGCTCAATACTAGTTGGCAATATAAATTATTATATATTAAACGAATTACCATTAATTATATTTCTAACTATTACATCTTTACTTGCTCACTTATCTCTATCAAGTGCTTTGAAAAATTCAGATGCTACAGTTATCTTACCAATAGATTATATAAGACTGCCTTTAATAGCGATAATAGGATGGTACTATTATGATGAAATAATGACCTACAATATCATAATAGGTAGTGGCCTAATTATATTAGGAACAATATTTTTTGTGAAAAATGATTTTATTAAAAAATAATTTCAGGATTACAAAATATAACCCTGAAATTATAATAGAATAAATTATTAATTAACTAACAATTTTTAAATTATCTGCAGAAGCTTTGCCATTTTGACCTTCTACTAATTCATATTCTACTTTGTCTCCCTCATTAAGAGTATCTAGTCCTGCACCTTGAACGGCAGTAATATGCACAAATGCATCTTTATCACCATCTTCTGGACTAATAAAACCATAACCTTTTTTAGGGTTAAACCACTTAACAATACCTACAGGCATATCTTTTTCCTTATCTTATAATTTAGGAGATCAAAATTGTAAATTCATACATTCGACTGGCGTAAAACTCCATAAATAACTACAAATAGTAGTTTTCTTCAAAAAAACTGTATAAATACAGAGCGGTTTGGCCTCCAGTTGACCTACTAAAAATCCGCTAAAAGAACATACATTAATAATACATTGCTGGCAAATTAATACTAAATAATTATATACTACTCTTTAAACTTACGAGTTAATAGAACTTGGTCTTGTTCCAAAATAGATATTTGATTAATATTTGTAAGTCTATTAATTGACTCTTTTATCATTTGCTGAGCAACTAATGGTTTTAAAACAATATTTTTTAAAAACTCTTTAGAAGCATTTAATGGAGTATCTGAAATTTTTTCACATAAACCCCAATCTATTAAAGATTTCGCGTTTATTTTTTTACATGCAATAGTCATTAATTTAGCTTTAGAAGGACCTACAAGAGAAACTAATTTTGGAATTGTTCCCCAAGCATATGTGAAGCCTAATTCGATCTCGGGAACATAAAAATATGATTCAGGTCCGCAAAATCTAAAATCACATGCTAATGCTAATGAAACTCCTCCTCCTATACATGCACCTTCTATAGAGGCTACAGTAATCTGAGGAATATTAGTCCATGCATCACACATTCTTAGTCCTAGACGATTTTTCTGACGAGCTATTTCTAAGTCTAGTCCGTCACCAAATGCATTCTTTTCTTTAATATCGTTTCCAGAACAAAAATTTCCTTCTTCTCCAGATAGTATAACTGCTTTTATTTCAGTCTTATCTCTTAATTCAAGTGCAATTTTTTCGAGTTCTAATTTAATACTATCTGATAATGCATTCCTTTTATTATGATTTTTTATAGTAACGGAGAGAATATCTGATTCTAGTAATTCTTTAGAAACAAAAACGTTACTCACTTTCTTATATCCTTTATAGATATTTTACCCTTTGCCTCAGGAAATATCCATAAACCTAATATCATCAGGAATTGTACTATTACTATAACTATTACACTTGCATATTTTTTAATTAATAATGAAGTAGGTAATAAGTAATAATCATATAAAAAAGCCACTCTTGATAAATCCGGGTTTTGAACAATAATAGTTACAAAACCTACTATAATAACTAAAGCAGTTAAAATAATTTTATATTTTATTGGCATAATTTTACCTCTTATGTTTTTCACTATAACCATTTAAAAGATGGCCTAGTAGACTTCTATCAAGATCAGATGTTTTAAACAACCAATCAGCAATAGGAAAAGTTAAATTCATATTTATTTTTGTCATGACTCCTTGATCATGATGAGCAGCGTGATGACGCCTTAGAGTATTTACAAAGGGCAAATTTCTTAATAAAAAATTATCCCCTACATGGCAGCAAAAATGCATTGACTCATAAATAAGATACATTGAAGTAGTTGTTATTATAAAAAGCCACCCAGTATTAGGAGTAAATAACCAAGATAATATTAGTAACCCAGGAATAGAAATTAAAGTAAATACTATTAAAGCATATGGAGGGAAAAATGTTACTCTCCAATCATGCGAACCCGCAAAGCGCATTTCATCTTTACTAAAAAATTGATGATGTTGTTGCGTATGCCTAGAATATATAGCTCTAGCTCCAGGAAAATTCTGAGGTTTATGCATTACATATTTATGTAAAGCCCATTCAAAAATATTACATATAATAAATGTTACTGGAATTATAATAAGCTCCCAAGCTATTATATTATTAATATTATTTATATAATGAAATAGTAACAAACCACCTATTGAGTAAATAATAGCTACATGTAATGATCCATTATACCAACCATCAATCTGTTCCCTATAAGACTTTCTAAATTTAATTAATTTTTCATCTGGTTTAATATCTTTTAACTCCATTAAAACCTCCAAATAATATATTAATCTATAATAATAAATGAAATAATATATAAATTATACATATTTTACGTAATAATAACATATAAGAATAAATTTATGTAAATAAATGGTTTTATAAAAATTATGTTAGAAAAAAAAAATATATTAATCATTGGTGGCAATGGTTTTTTAGGTCAAGGAATACTGAAATCGTTAAATTTTCAAAAATACAATATTTCGATTTTAGATATATTTTTAGATATTAAAAATCTTAGAGATTATAAAATTCAGCATTATTTTAAATGTAGTACTCTTGAAAAAAATAAAATGCGCAACGCATTAAAAGAAGAAAAATGGGATTACATCATACATTTAGCTGCATTTGGGGGAAATGGTAACGGACTATTAAAAGCTGCAAGTGAAGATTTCAATAAAGCATTAAATATAAATGTAACTGGTTTTGCAAATTTATTAGATAAACTAAAAAATAAAAATACTAAAATAATATGGGCTAGTTCTACAGTAGTTTTTGGAGAGGAAAGCACATATTTACAGGAATCAGTAAAAGAAAATTCTATACTAAATCCCTCAACTAAATATGGTTTAACTAAATTAATGGCCGAGCAAGTAGCTAATTATTATATTAAAAATTATAAAATGGATATTAGTGCTATTAGGTTTCCTATAATTATAGGACCAGGTTTAAATTATAGAGGAGTAGCTGCTGGAATATCTGATATGGCTAATGCTATTGTGCAACCAAATATTAAATATAAAATATTATTACCTTCAACGCCTTTAGATGTAATATATATAAAAGATGCTTCTGAAATAGTTATTAATATGATTGATAGCAAAGTTAAATTAAAAAACATTTATAATTGTGCTTCTATAAGAACTAACGCGTTAAAATTACTAAATGAATTTAACAAATTTTATAAAAATAAAAATTTAATAATTACTAATAATATAGGTACCACGTATCCAATTATGAATTGGCAAAGATTAGAAAAAGATACTAATTTTAAGATAAAGTATTCAATTAAAAAATTAGTAAAAGATTGGCTATCACAAATTTAATTAAGATGACAATCTACTTTACCAAGCTCATAAAAATCCATCACTATATTATCTCCTGTCTGAACTGTTAAAGGTTTAATACAAGTTCCTGTCATAATTATTTGCTGTTTTTTACAAGTAATATTTAGTGAACTTAGCTCATTTATAACCCATGTTAATGCTATGATTGGGTCTCCTAAAACATTACTTCCTATTCCACTTTCAGCTAATTCATTATTTTTATAACAGTTAACTTTAAAGTTTTTAAAATCAATATTTTTAAAGTCAGAAACAAAATGATCACTCAATATAAAATCACCCGCACAGGCATTATCTGCAATTATTAGATTACCTCCTACTTTATCAAAATTAAAAAATCTTGAATCAGGAATTTCAATAGCCGGTACAACACTGTCTAAGCTTTCTAAAACTTCATCTGTAGAGTATTTATTAAGCCTAGGTTGAATATCATTAAAAAGTTTAAATGCAAACTCAGCCTCAACTTTTTTCATTATATTTTGTTTTAATGAAATTGATGCTCCTGATTTATTATACCTTTCTTTCAATAATCTTCCTGCAATTGGACCATCTACTCCAATATGCTTTTGTCCATCTAAGCTTGTTGCAGCAATTTTCCATCCAAATAAATCACTATTACTAACTTTTTCATATTCTTCCTGAATTTTATATGCCTCATCCCTATTTTGCGGAATTTTTAAGCTATACAAATTTTTATGAGTAATTCTTTTATTCCATGCTTCAACATATTTATCTTCAATCATTTTTAAAAATCAAACCTCCTATATATTAATTATTTGTAATCAGAACCAAGAGAAATAGATCTAATATGCTTAGAATCTTTAGGAATAGCTCCAACACCTCTTGATAAGGATGATATACCTTCTACTATAGTATTCTCTAATACTCCTAGGTTTTCTACTTCAACCTTAACTATTGAACCAGGTTTTACTGGTCTTGAATTTGCGGGAGTACCAGTTAGTATTATATCTCCCTTCTTAAATGTAATTGAGCGTGAAAGGTCAGTTAATAAGTATTCGGGTGACCATATCATATTATTTGTATTAGATTCTTGAACAATCTTATCATTAACATAAGTTCTAATAGACTTATTCTTATAATCCCAATCCATTACTAAATCTGGTCCAATAGGCCCTAATGTATCTGTTCCTTTAACCCTAACCATACTATTTTCGTCAGTATCTCTAAAATCATGTAAACCAAAATCATTGGCTATTGTGTATCCTAAAATATATTCACCCGCTTTTTTAAAATCTATATTTTTAGCTGTTTTACCAACTACTAAAGCTATTTCTCCTTCATAATTTAAAAATTTACATCCTGGTGGACGAACAATTTCACCTAAATGACTATTAATACAGGAAACGGGCTTAAGAAAATATGTAGGAGCTTCTGGCTGAACTCTCTGAAGTTCATCTAATCTAGATCTATAATTTAAATGAACACATACAATAACACTTGGCTCAACGGGAGGTAAAAATTTATATTTTGACGATATATTATTTATTTCAGAATATATACCATCATTTCCATATAAAACTTTTGTATCATTATTTAAAATTATTCTTCTAATTGTTTTCATCAAAAATACCTCTGATAACCTATATCAGTATAATATATTTTTATATTTTATAATAATTATATTTAAACCCTATACATGCTCAAAAATTATCCTTAGTATATTTTAAATATCAATATTATTTACAAGGAAATAAAATGAAATTTTTAATTATATTACTCAGTTTAATTTTTATAAGTTCTTGCGCAACTTATGATAAGATAAAACAAAATGCTAATGATGCATATGAATGGACAAAAGATACAGCAAAAGAAACTGTTGACGATGTTAAAGAAGTGATTTCTGACTAATTAATGAAGGAGAAATAATCATGGCGAGTCATGCAACTGGTGATGGCAGCATACCTTCAAGAGATGCGAAGAATAAAGGCTTAAAAAGAATTATGACTGTTGGGGGTGCTTATGGAACTCGTAACTATACGGTTAAAGACTTAAGAGATCAAAAAGGAAAAAAAACCTTAACAGAAACTGTACCCTTTTCTATTGAAGAAGCTGCGGCGGCTGAAGAAGCAGGTATAGATACGATGAAAGTAAGATTTGATCCAAAAAATCCTGAACTAGCCATAGCTATAAGAAATGCTGCCCCAAATACTTTTATGGCCTTTTCTTGTCCACTAATAGCTGCTGCTACAAAAGATGAAGCAGTGAAAATAGGTTATAAAGCTATGGAAATAGGGGCAGATGCTGTTATGACTCAATGGAGCCCAGAGTTTATTGAAGTTGCAACAAAAGCTGGTATTCCCGTTCAAGCGCATGCTGGATTAGTACCAAGAAGAAGTACTTGGACTGGAGGTTTAAAAGCTGTTGGAAAAAACTTAGATGAAGCAATTTGGATTTATAACCAAATTAAAATCTTTGAAGATGCGGGAGCTTATGCTGTAGAAGTTGAGGTGATTCCAGAGGACCTTTTAATAGAAATTACTAAAAGAACTTCTCTTTTAACGTCTTCAATTGGAGCAGGTAAAGGAGGAGATATCCAATTTCTATTTGCAGATGACATATTAGGTAATAATGGCCCTCCATATGTAAGACATTCTAAACAATATAAAAATTTATATGAGCTTAAGAATAAAATGCAGTCTGAAAGAGTTGACGGTTTTAAACAATTTATTAAAGAAGTACAATCAGGAGAATTTCCTAAAGAAGAACATATAATAGCAACTCCTAAAGGTTTAATAGACGATTTTTTAAAAAAAATTGAATAAAGATAATAAAAATGACAAAAATTTTAAATAATGATCAGAAAACATTTTTTAAGGAAAATGGTTTCTTGTTTCCTATTAAGATATTATCAGAAGAAAGAGTGTTATCATATAGAAAAAATTTGGAGGAATATGAAAAGTCTAAAGGAAATACTATTTCTGGAAATGATAGACACAAAGCTCATTTATTATTTAAATGGGTCAATGAAATAGTAAATAATAAAAATATTTTAGACGCAATTGAAGATATTTTAGGTCCTAATATATTATGCTGGAGTTCCAATTTTTTTATTAAAGAAGCAAATGACAATACTTTCGTTTCATGGCATCAAGATTCAGGGTATTGGGGTCTTAAGCCAGATGACGTAGTTACAGCCTGGTTAGCACTTTCAGATGCAAACATTGAGACTGGACCTATGGAAGTAATACCTAAAAGTCATAAATGGAGTAATTTAAATCATATTGAAACTTTTAATAAAAATAATTTACTAAGCCGTGGTCAAGAATTAGATATTAAAATATCTAACCATGATTCAGTTGCAATGCCATTAAATGCAGGTGAGATTTCATTACACCATGTAAAATTAGCCCATTCATCTAAAATAAATACTACTCAGGATAGAAGAATTGGTATTGCTATAAGATATACAACACCAGAGGTAAAACAAACTAAAGCATTAGATTATAAAGATTCAGCACTTTTAGTGAGAGGAATAGATGAACATAAAAATTTTATACATGAAGTTCCTCCTAAATTTGACCTAGACCCAGATGCGGTTAAACATCATAAAATTATTTCTGAAGAACATCATAAAATTTTAATGAATTAATTTTTACTCGTTTTGATATGAGTATCTTTTCTTTTATATATATCTTTATTTAATGACAAACCTAAACCATTTCCTTTAGGAACAGTAATAAACCCTTTTTCTACTGGAGGTAAATTAGT
>JAQWLZ010000005.1 GCA_029247025.1 Alphaproteobacteria bacterium
CGAGACTAGATATCCCTTGAGAGTCGTGGAAGACTACCACGTTGATAGGCCAGGTGTGGAAGCGCAGTAATGTGTGAAGCTAACTGGTACTAATAACTCGATCGGCTTTAGTTCAACCCATGTACAGTAATTACTCTGTATGTTTGGCAAGTATGTATATTAACTTAACGGTATTAAGATGACTTGGTGATTATAGCGAGGGGGCTGCACCCGATCCCATTCCGAACTCGGTAGTGAAAATCCTCAGCGCCGATGGTACTTCATCTTAAGGTGTGGAAGAGTAGGTCGTTGCCAGGTCTTCTTAATACCGTTAGTATTAACTTCTTATGCAATTATTAGTTTATTTAGGAATTAAACTTATTAACGCGGGGTGGAGCAGCCCGGTAGCTCGTCAGGCTCATAACCTGAAGGTCGTAGGTTCAAATCCTACCCCCGCAACCAAAATAAATAACTAATTTTTAACAAGTTTTTTTCTTGAATAATTTAGACTAAACCCTATTTATATTCTGCTGATTTAATAATATTATTTTTAGTATTTTAGTTTAAATAAGTTTATTTTTACTAATCCAAAATCTATCTAGAAGGTAATACCAAAAACCATTAATTATTGGCTCTACTAATGCATCTGTTAAGCTTTCATAAATATTCGCACCTGTAAAATACATTACGCATGAAGCGGCAATAAACATATGTCCAATTGAATATACAATTGTTCTAATTACTGAACCTGATTGATTTTTATAAAGATTTTTAATTTTTACCATCACGGGCCTGATAATAGGCATTTATAACTATACTTTATTTTATTAAACTATATACGAGAATGATTATCATTCTCAAAAAGTATTGTATAGAAATTATTTTTTTTTATATTAAATTTAATTCTTAGTATAATTTATAAAATGCTAAATTAATAATTTATAGATTTTAGTAATCAATTATTAAAATATTATTTAGTCATAGGTCCATTATTTTTTTTCCAATCACCTATAGCACCTACATTGGAGACATTAATGTAACCCATATCTATTAAAGTTTTTCCTGTTAATGCAGCTTGACCTCCAGCACCACAAACTAGAATAATTTCTGAGTTTTTTTTAAGATTATCATTATATAAAGGTGTAGCTTTATCAGCTACAAATTCAATTAATCCTCTTGGAATTTTTAAAGAGCCCGTTATGCTTCCTGTTTTAATTATATCGGAGCTATCTCTTACATCAATAAAAACAGCTGAGTTATTTTTATGTTTTTCTATAGCGTCATTTAAATCAATTTTTTTTACAACTTTATTTGCTTCTTCAAGATAATCTTTTGCTGTTTTCATTTTTTTTCCAATTAGTTTTAGTTTTTATTTATTAATCATAACACTCTATATTTTATCTATCAAATTTTCTTATTTTATTTAAATATTTTAATTCTTTTGCTATATAAATATTAATGTATATTTACTTTTTAAAAATTATTTTTATCTATTTAATAATAAATTTCAGTTTTGTAAATTTATTAAAATCGCAAGACTTAACTAGACAAGAGCCTATTGAAAAAATAGTTTACTTCAAAGGAGTTTCAGGAGAATCTCATTATTATGAACCAAATGAATTAGTATTTGAAACTGGTAAATTGTATAAATTAAAATTATTAAATAATAGTGATTCTAAACATTATTTTTCATCAGGTTCTTTTTCTAAATCTATTTTTACAAGAAAAATATAAGTAAATTTTGAGGGTAAGAAATTAGCCGAGGTAAAAGGTATTATTAATGAGGTTGAAGTATGGCCAAATCATGAAGTTGAATGGTGGTTTGTGCCCATTAAAACGGGTCGATTTGAAGATTTATATTGTAGAGTTAAAGATATGAAAAATGGATTAAAACATAGTGAAATGGGTATGCAGGGTACTATAATTATTAATTAAGCTATTCGATTTATCTGCTTTAAAAAATATCATTAAATTTTACATATATAATTTTCTATTAAGTATGATTATATTACTGTATTTCATAGGAGTATATTATGACATCTGAAATTTTTTATTTAGTTTTAAGTACAGGTTTATGTCTAATTTTATGGCTACCTTATTTATTAGAAAGAATTTTTAATCAAGGTTTAATAGATACTGCAGGTTATCCAGAAAAAATTGCAGCGCCTGCTAAGTGGGCACAAAGGTCAAAATTAGCACATAGCAATATGGTAGAAAATTTACCTCTTTTTGCAATTTTAATTATATGTCTAAATATTTTAGAAATATCTAATTCAAATACATTATTAGCAGCTAGCTTATTCTTTTATGCAAGAATTATTCATGCAGTGGTATATACATTAGGTATACCATGGGTAAGAACTTTAGCATTCGTAGCATCATGGTTAGCAAATATTATTTTATTTATAAATATTATTTTATAATTCATATACACTTTAATCTTGTTAAGAGATTAGTCATATAATGTTTTCAATTTCTTTTCTTATTAGTATAATTAGAATAGCTACATTTGTAATATTTGCTTTTCTGCTTGAAAAAATATTTTATAATAGAAATTTAAATTCAGAACAAAAAAAATTATATAACTATAATAGCCGAAATAATATTAGTTCATATTTAATTATAGGACTTTCAGTATCCACTATTTTTAATATTACTGAAGATTCTTATATTTATAGAATTAATAGTTTAATGGCAATATATGGGCCATGGCTTTTTATATTAACTGGAGTATTAATACTTATAAAAAATTTAAAGTATAATATTAGAGTAAGGCAAAAGATTTTTGAAAATAAAATAGATTAAATTTTTCATTTAATAATTAAATATAAATTTTACATATTAATTAGTTGGTTTCCTAAAAATAAATAAGTTACGGTTTTTAGATTAATTTTTTTAATCTTATGTTTGAATATATTGGGAGAAAAACATGGCTTTTATAGATAATATAATACATGGAAAGGGTTTAAAAAAGTCTGTGAATAGTGAAAAGTATTCTAATGATAAATTACCTTGGTATACTAAAACAACGGTATTTAAATACGGAAATTTTGGAATATTTATGTTTGGTATTATTGTAGTTGCTGCATTGGTAGCTGGCGCTAGAATTTATCAGGGATTATATGGATTTGAGCATGGTCTAGATTCAATGTCACAAGGATTCCAAGATTATTGGATGACTCTTGTTAAAGCAGAGTTAATAGGTATATTTTCATTTAATGTGGTGCTTTGGTTATATCTTTGGTACTCGAGAGAAAGAGATATGGATAATGTAAAACCCGAAGTTGAATTAAAAAGATATATTAATTTAGTCCTTTGGATATTGTCATATACATTTATAGTTTACTGGACTACTAGTTATTTTGCGTATGCCGATGGTGCCTGGCATCAAACAGTTTTAAGAGATACCAGCTTTACTCCAAGTCATAATATTTTATTCTATGGCTGTATTCCATTATATTTAACATTTGGAGTAGGAGGTTTTTTGTATGCAATGACAAGACTGCCTTCCTTTGGAAGAGCCATATCTATTGCTTATACTTTTGCTGTCCTAGGACCTGCTCTTATCCTTCCTAATTTAGGTTTTAATGAATGGGGACATGCATATTGGATGACAGAAGAAATATTTTCCCATCCACTTCATTGGGGCTTTGTAGTTTTAGGTTGGAATGCTCTAGCTATAGGTGGCGTTCTAATGCAGATTGTTATTGGAATGTCTAAATCATTTAAAAAAATAAATTCTAAATTTGCTGATAATTCAAATTCGGAATTTACTGAAAATCTATAATTATAAAATTTATAACACTCCATTAAATAATCATTTAATGGAGTGTCTATAAATTTGGGGGTAGAAGTATGAGTAAATCTGAATCTAGAAGTTTTTTTGGTAAAATTTTCAGAATGAGGTCTGAAGATAGAGAGATTCTTAAAATAGTAGGACTGAATAAAGAGCAAGCGGGTTTAGCCAGATATTTTGATTTTTTAGTTGTAGCGGCTGCTTTTTTATTATTTTGCGGTGCATTTCACCTGCATGTTATGTTGTCTGCTGGTGACTGGGATATGTTTATAGATTGGAAAGATAGGCAATACTGGCCTTTAATTATTCCGATTGATACAATTATGTTTCCGGCCGCTGTTCAAGCAGCTTTTTGGTATTATTTTAGACTTCCAATAGGAGCTACTTTATGCGGTGTTTGTCTTTTAACATCGGTATGGATTGGAACATATAGTTATTGGCATTTATGGACTATGTTTCCTATAGTTTTAAATGTACCATCTATAATTATAGCAGGATGTATTTTACTAGATGTAATTTTACTTATTTTTAGAAGATGGATATTTGTTGCATGTATAGGAGCTCCATTATTTGCTTTAACTTTTTATCCTAGTAATATGGCGGCTTTAACGGGTTATTATGTTCCAGTTGAACATTTAGGGTCCATGGCATCAATGGCTGATGTTATTGGCTATACTTTTCCTAGATCTGCAACACCTGAATATATTAGAATTATTGAAACAGGTACTTTGAGAACATTTGAGGGTACTTCAGTATGGGTTTCAGGAGTATTTGCTGCTTTTGTGTGCATATTTTTATATATGCTTTGGTGGCAGATTGGAATGGCTTTTTCTACAGTTAAAACTTGGTCACAATCTCCTAAACTTAAAAAATATTTGGGATTTAAGGGATAGCAAATGAAAATTAATTATACAAAATTATTAAAAATATTTTTAATATCAATATTTTATTTTGTTATTGATATGGTAGTGGCATATGCACATGGCGAAAAAGCTATGGAACCATATTTTAGAACAAGGACTGTTATGTTTTATGATGTCACTTGGTCTACAGATAATGTAAAAGTAGGAGAGAATGTAACTATAGAGGGTAAATTTAGATTACATAGTGATTGGCCACAAGCAGTAGATGACCCTGACGTAATATATGTAAATCAAAGTATACCAGGTCCAGTATTTGCAAAAATTGAATCTTACTTAAATGGAGTTCCTGCACGACAATCTTTTAGAGATATGGAAGTTGGTAAAGATTACCATTACAAGATGGTGCTTCAAGGGAGAGTTCCTGGAAACCATCATGTGCACCCTGGAATAGCAATTAAAGGCTCTGGAACAATTATTGGTCCAGGACAGTTTATTAAGGTGTCAGGTTCACAAAAAGATTTTAAATTTCCTGTAACTACGATGGATGGAGTATTAATTGAAGATTTAGAAACATATGCACTAGCAGATGTATTTAAATGGCATTCTACGCTAGCAATTCTGGGAATTTTTTGGCTACTTTGGTGGGTTTGGAGGCCACTATTAATTCCTAGATATCAAGCATTAAAGCAAGGACGAGAAGATTTATTAATAACTAGACTAGATTTAACAGTAGGAATTTTATTAGGAGTATTTGTTTTTGTTGCCATTGTTTATAATTATAATGTTCAGGCTAATAAATATCCTATAACAGTTCCTTTACAGACTAGTAGAATGTATACAGATCCTTTACCTGTTGCTGATCCACAAATTAAAATTAATGTCAGTCGTGCAGAATATGATATTCCAGGAAGAACTATGCGTATGTGGGTTGAAGTAAAAAACAATGGAGATAATAAAGTACGTTTAGGTGAGTTAACAACGGCTAATTTAAGGTTTATAAATAAATCTTTCGGTCATGCTATGAATAATGTAACTGCAAATTATCCATCAGAACATATGGCAGATGGTGGGTTAGAAATAGATAAGGATAAGTATATAAACCCAGGAGAAAGTCATAAAATGTTCATTACTGCTCAGGATGCAAGATGGGAAACCGAACGTCTTACAGCATTTTTAACGGACGTTGATGCCAGAGTAGGTGCATTATTGTTTTTTTATGATGAAGAAGGTAATAGAAAGATACTTGATGTAGCGTCATCAATATTACCAGTATTTACAGATGATGATGGAACTGGTCCAAGTTATCAAAGGATTGGAAGGTAGCGTGCTAAATTTAAAAAAATCAAGATTTCTTTATTTTATAATTATAAGCATCTTAGGTTTATTATTTACATTTACTAGTAACGCACATACTTACAAGAAAATGGATGTTGAAATTATTCATCCTTGGTGTGTAGCTACTTTATCGGGCGGTAATTCAAATGCGTATATTACTATTTCTAATGATTCTAATAAAGACGTAGAATTAATAGGAATTAGTTCTGATTTTATTCAACATATAATGATTATGAAAAATGGTAAATCTATAGAAAAAATTTCTATTTCTGCAGATGGTGGAATAAGAGGCGAAGATGATTTTTCAATTATGTTTCATGGCTCAAAAAAAGATTTAGTAAGTGGAGAAAATATTCCAGCAATTTTAAAATTTTCATCAGGTATGACAATTGATATTAAGTTTGTTATAGGTGAAAATACTACTCTTGATGAAAAAGAAAATACAGAAAACAAACAAGAGCATCATGATCATAGTAACCACTAATAAATTGCACTTATATTTAAAGTTTTTTTTATTATATTCTTTTTTATTAGTAATTTTAATTCCTAAAAGTTTTGCCCATGGAGGTTTATCTTTAGATGAAGATTATTGTGTATTAACAGTCGGTAAATATGAAATGCATTTTAGCGGCTACCAACCAGAAAATAATGGTCCTAAAGAATTTTGCGAAGATATTCCTGAGACAGGAAATACAATTGTGGTATTAGATTTTATGGATGATGAATTACGTTCGCTCCCCGTTGAAGTAAGAATAATTCTTGATACGGAAGAAAATAATGAGGATTTAGAAAGTATTACTGTATATAAAAAAGATTATAAAATATATAAAAATGGAACAATAAGTTTAAGAAAAAATTTTGAAAACAAAGGAAAATTCATAGGTTATGTAACAGTAAAGGATGAAAATAATTTCATAATATCTGAATTTCCATTTTCAGTAGGCATAGAAAGAAAAAGTTCATCTTATATTTACTTTATCATATTGGCTCTAATTACTGGAGCATCATTATTTTATTTTGGTAATAAGATTAGAAATAAATCGTTGAATGCGTAATCTTTTAAAATATGTTTTATTAATATTTATATTTGAATATAATTATGCTTGTGCACACGCAGTATTAGAGTTTTCTGAACCAGCAAGGAGAGCTATATTATATAGAGCTCCTGAGCAAGTTGTTTTAACTTTTAATGAACCTGTAGAAATAGAATTTTCTAAAATACTATTAATGAATAATGAAGATAAAATAATAGCTTCAAGTAGTAATCTGAAAAATATATATGATAATAATTCAATAGGTATGCAAATTCCTAAGTTAACTTCAGGAATATATTTTATTCAATTTCAAGTTCTTTCAATTGATGGACATAAAGTAAAAGGCAGATATAAATTTACTATTAAGGATAGTAATTAATTCAAATGGTTGAAATACTTCTAAGTATCTCAAAATTTTTTCAAAGTATAATTTTAACATTTACACTTGGGTTTTATTTTGTAAATTATTACATAATAAAAAAATTTAAATATAGTATTAGTATTATTAATAGAATTACTCTGTATCTAATAATAGTATTAATAATATCAATTATTATACTTTTTCTTCAAGTTTATTATCGTTATGAAGATATAAATGAATTACTTAATTTAAACTATATTATTACAATCTTATTTAAAACAAGGTTTGGCGGAATATGGTTAATAAAATTTTTTATTTTTATATTATTAATTATAATATGTAGAATAAGAAATATTAACAATTTCTTAATAATATTTTTATTATCTTTGTCTTTAGGCTTAGTAACTCTGACAGGTCATGCTATTTCATCTGATATGGTTTATGTAACTATTCCAGTTAATTTTATTCATATTGTTTCTGTTAGCTTATGGGTTGGAGCTTTACCATACCTCTTTTTTAATATATCAAAAGATAATAATTCAGTAATTTACCAAGTTAAAAGATTTTCATCTTTTGCTTCTTATAATATGGTTTTTATATTATTTTCTGGTTTCTTATTATCATTAATAAACTTAGATTATAGTTTTGCTGCATTATTAGGCACTGATTATGGTCAAGTTATAATTTTAAAATTATTATTTGTATCAATAGCATTACTTAGCGCTCTTTATATAAGAATGTCTTTATTAAATGGAAAAAAATTTTTAAAATTTAATTTTTCTATTAAAAATATATTAAAGTTAGAGATTATTTCTGTTGTATTTATTTTTGGTATTGGAATTTTTCTTTCACAAACTATACCAGGAGCACACGATGAAATAGAGTGGCCATTAAATTTTAGATTATCTATAGATGTTGCAATGGAAGATACTATAAATAAAAATAGTATTTTATTCCTATTAATTTTTATTAGTTTGTTTCTTGGTATAATTTTTATGGATTTTATTTTAAATAAAAAATTTAGTAAATCTTTCTTTTATTCAATTTCTATTATATCTATTTCAGGATTAGGTATAGTTTACTTATTATCTATTGAAGCTTACCCTGTAACCTATAAGCAACCGTCTGTCCCTTACTCGGCAATATCTGTTTATAATGGAAAATTATTATATAGAAATAATTGCGTACAATGTCACGGCTATTCTGGTCAAGGCGATGGGATAATAGTAAATGAAGATTTAGCTATTTTACCTGCAAATTTAACTGAACCACATACTGCCTATCATACTGCTGGAGATATTTATTGGTGGTTAACAAACGGAATGCCTCCAAGCATAATGCCAGGATTTGAGAGTATATTGAATGAAGATAATAGGTGGGATTTAATAAATTTTTTAAGAACTTTATCTTTAAGTTATGAGGCAAGAATACTAAATAATAAAATTGTTTATAAAAAGCCTTGGTTACCAGCAGTAGATTTTGACTTTGTAACTCTAAATGGAAAAACAGGAAGGTTATCTCAGTATAGAGGTAAAAAAGCAATAATACTTATCATAATGGATAATATAAACAATAATGAAAATAGAATTAATAAAATTATTCAGGCGTATAATGACATAAAAGAATTAGGTGCAGAGGTATTATTGGTTTCTAGTAATAATAATTTTAAGCAAGAAAATTTCAATAAAAAATACAAAAATATTCCTTTTCCTATAATATATGAAGGTTCTGAAGAAATATTAAACACCTATAATTTATTTAGAAGAACTATATTAAATCCTGATAAAAAAGATAAAAATGAAAGCATAGAATATATCGAGTTTTTAATTGATCAGTATGGTTATATTAGAACTAGATGGAAGCAAGATGAAATTAATGATGAAAATAAATCACTTAATTATTTATCAGCAATACAAGAATTAGAAAAAGAAGGTAAAATATTGGATTATCCTGATGAGCACGTTCATTAAAAGATACCAGATAATTATTTATTGTTCTTTAGTATTTACTTTATGGATATTAATAAGTTTTAGTTTTATTTTTTGTAGTTTTACTGATTATTGTATTATAAAAAAAATAGATAATAGTATTACTTTGCAGGAGCATATACCCAAATTAACTTGTGATAATATAATGGCACAAGGTATAAAGAATATTTATACAAAAAGTAAATTAAAGGTATTAGTAATTCCTCCTAAAAATCATTTTGCTGATAAAAAATATTCTGCAATTATAGTTCTTCCACCAGCAGGAAAAACTGTAAGAAAATCAGAGGGTTTTTATGAAGGGTTAACTTCATTAGCTAATAATAGTGGTTTCATAATTGCTTATAGCGATTACCTTCCTCTAAATGAAACTAATTTATCTAAAATATCAGAGGTAAAAAATACTCTGAGTGAAAATTATTGTATTAATAAAAATGATATAACTATGTTAGGACATTCTGATGGAGCTACAAATGCCGCAATTATTTCTTATAGAGATATTGGAATAAAAATAAAGAATCTTATTATTTCTGCTAATGGGATTAATAAAAAAGCTTTAGAAAGTGAAATATGTCCTAAAAAATTTTTTTCCCTTATGATACTGCATAGTGTAAATGATGCTTTTTTTAGAGATTTTGGCAGAGATAATATTGAATGGATTTCGCTTTGCAGTAACTGCAAGAATACTTATGAAAAGCTAGATAATGGGTGTATGAAAATAAAAGATTGCGATAGAAAAATTGTATATTGTGAAGGTAAAGAGTCACATAATGAATGGCCAAAAAGAAATAATATTATTATTGATTTTTTAAAGTAAAACTAAATCTTTTTATAAAGATGTTAGAATAATTTAAAAATTAATTTTAGTAGATATAAATATTAAATTTAAAAGCTCATTAAAGATGAATCGATTGACTTTTCTTTTGGCGGAGCAAATTTAGTTAAATCAATCCCTTTAACTGCATTTTTATATTCTTCGATAGTAGGAGTTCTTCCCAAAATTGCTGATAGAACCACAACGGGAGTTGAAGCTAAAAGAGATTCTCCTTTTTTATCTTCAGAATCTTCCACAACTCTTCCTTTGAATAGTCTTGTTGAGGTAGCCATTACCGTATCACCTTTTGATGCTTTTTCTTGGTTTCCCATACAAAGATTACAACCAGGTCTTTCTAAATATAATATATTTTCATATTGCGTTCTTGCCGCATTTTTTGGATTAACATCATCGAATTCAAAACCTGAATACTTTTGTAAAATACTCCAATCACCCTCTGACTTAAGTTCATTTATAATATTATATGTGGGAGCAGCTACTACTAAAGGAGCTTTAAATTTAACACTACCAGATTGATCTTCCAAATTTCTAAGCATTTGTGCAACTATTTTTACATCACCTTTATGCACCATACAGGAACCCACAAATCCAAGGTCTACGGTTTTCTCCGCACCATAATAGGATATAGGCCTAATGGTGTCGTGTGTATAACGTTTAGATACATCAATATTATTAACATCTGGGTCAGCAATCATAGGCTCATCTATTTGATCTAATTCAACAACTACTTCAGCGTAATATTTAGCATTTTCATCAGGTTTTAAAGCAGGTTTAGTACCAGATCTGATTTCAGAAATACGTTTGTTTGCAATCTCTACTAATCTTTCTAGCATTGCTGCATCGTTTTCCATTCCATTATCTATCATTATTTGTATGCGATCTCTTGCTATATTGAGTGACTCAATTAATGTACTATCATTAGAAATACATATTGATGCTTTTGCCTTCATTTCGGCAGTCCAATCAGTAAATGTAAAAGCTTGGTCTGCTAAAAGAGTACCAGTATGAACTTCAATCACTCTACCTTGAAAAACATTATCACCAAATTGTTTTAACATTTGCGATTGTGTGGCATGAACGACATCACGGAAATCAAGATGTTCTGACATTTTTCCCTTAAAAGTAACTTTAACAGATTCAGGGATTGGCATAGTAACCTCTCCTGTTGCAAGAGCTAATGCAACGGTTCCGGAATCTGCTCCGAAAGCAACTCCCTTAGACATACGAGTATGAGAATCTCCTCCAATTATAATCGCCCAATCATCTACAGTAATATCATTTAATACTTTATGAATTACATCTGTCATTGCATGATAAACGCCTTTCGGGTCTCTGCCAGTTATTAAACCAAAATCGTGCATAAATTTCATTAATTTAGGTGTGTTTGTCTGAGCCTTTGAGTCCCAAACAGAAGCGGTATGACATCCAGATTGATAAGCTCCATTGACGGTAGGTGAGATAGTTGTCGCTGCCATAGATTCAAGTTCTTGTGCAGTCATTAATCCAGTAGTATCCTGAGACCCAACTATATTTACTTTTGCTCTAACATCTGAACCTGCATGGAGAATAGAGTCTAGTTCAACACCAACAGCATTAGCATTAAATATTTTTTCAACAGCAGTAAGTCCTTGGTCCTTATGTAATACTTCTTTAGAAGGTGCATAAGCTGATTGTAAATCAATATTAAGGGCCTCACATGCAAAACTCTGTAATTTTTTTCCAAATACAATTGCATATGAACCGCCTGCTTTCATAAATTCTGTTTTTTGAGGATTAAAGGATGATGAAATATCAACTAGTTCTTCATTACCATTTTTATCATATAGTTTTTTATTTTTAGTATTTATGTTGAGAACAGTTCCTGTTTCTACTGAATACTTTTGTTCAAGAACAGGGTTACCATCATTATTTATAATAGGGTTACCATTTGGATCTAATTTTTTTACCCAATTTTTTAAGTCAATTCCTATTCCACCAGTTACGCCTACAGTAGTTAAGAATATAGGAGAAATACCATTAGTTCCAGCAACTATTGGTGCATTATTAACAAAAGGTATGAATGGACTCGTTTTTTTTCCAGTAAGAAGGGCTACATTATTTACCCCAGACATTCTCGATGACCCTACACCCATAGTCCCTTTCTCTGCAATTAGCATAACACTTTTATCTGGATTCTCATTTTGTAATTTTTTAATTTCAGCTTGAGCTTTTTCTGTAATCATACATTTACCATGAAGTTCTCTATCTGATCGAGAATGTGCTTGATTTCCAGGAGATAAAAGATCTGTTGAGATGTCACCTTCTCCTGCCACATAAGTAACTACTTTTATTTCTTCATTTATATCTGGTAGGCTTGTATAAAATTCTGCTTTTGAATAACTTTTAAGAATATCTAGAGCTATTAAATTACCACTCTGATAGGCATTTTTAAGACGGGTAGTATCAGCTTCGTATAAAAATACTTGTGTTTTAAGAATTTCTGCAGCATCAATAGCATTTCTTTGATTATCACTTAAAGCTAAATCTAGAAGGATCTCTATAGATGGGCCTCCTTTCATGTGCGATAAAAGCTCTAATGCAAATGGTTTTGAAATTTCTGCAACCGATGTATTATCTAAAATAATTTTTTTTAAAAATTTTGCTTTTTCATAAGCTGCGGTAGTAGTACCTGGAAGAGTATTATAAATTAGAAAATTTAGAGAGTCATCTCTGTATATACTGTTTTTATCTTCTATATTTATAATAAGTTCTTTTATTAATTCACCATCATCAATTGGCTTTGGTTTTAAATCTTGTTTTTTTCTTTCATTAATTTCATTTAAGTAATCTTTGTACAAATTCATGTTTGTATCCTAAATATAAGCAAATTTTAGCGAAAAATTGTTAACATATTTATATCTTTATTATAATTTAAGTCAAGGTGAAAGCAAGTGCTACTGTCATATATACAGTTTTAAAGATAGTATAAAAAAATTAAATTTTACTTTTTTATTTATAATTTATTACCGTAATCAATTATCAAATCATCTATTAACGGGATATCTGCTTCAAGCCAATTTAAGGATTTTAAATCATTTATTTTTAGTAATTTATAATCAGTATGTTCGTATAATTTTCCATTAAAATCTTCAGTTATGCATATATAGCTATGTAGCTTGATACCAAAATCTGGGTAATTATGAGTTATAATCTTATATTTTTTTTGAATTATTATATCTATACTTAGTTCTTCTTTGATCTCTCTATTTAAAGCATCAATATAAGATTCATCATTTTTAATTTTCCCACCAGGAAATTCATATTTAAAAGAAACATAATCGTATTTACTA
Organism: Alphaproteobacteria bacterium; assembly: GCA_029247025.1. GTDB lineage: Bacteria > Pseudomonadota > Alphaproteobacteria > TMED109 > TMED109 > TMED109. Next base: position 13,518 of record JAQWLZ010000005.1, read on the forward strand.
TATCCTCTTTTTAGACATAATATTTTATCTTCAATGAAAATTATTGCTGCAACGACTTCTATCACATTAAAACCTAGGTAATTTTTTTTATATATTAAACTAATAAAAAATAATGATCTATTTAAATTTTTCTTCACGTATTTAAATAGTATATTTTGTAATTGGAATGATATGAAAAATTTAGATGAAATTATTGAAATGGCGTGGTGTGATAAAACTAGCTTTGATGATATTAAATCCTTTTGTAATTTAGAAGAAAGAGATGTTATAAAAATAATGAGAAAGAATTTAAAACCTTCAAGTTTCAAAATGTGGAGAAAGAGAGTTACAGGAAGAAAAAGTAAGCATTCAAATTATAATAAATTATAACAAACTATTTTTGTATTTCGATATTGGAGCATCCTTCAATGCTTTTCTCTCCGTTAGGCATGATTGTATTACAAAAGTTAGTGGACCTTATGAATGAGCTAGTTAAATTTACTTCGAATAGATTAGAATATGATAAATCAGTTCCAATAAGTATTGAGCCCTTTAATGTTGACCCTTGTAGATTAGAACCTTTTAAATTCATACCCCCAAGATCTGCGTTTGATAAATCACAATTTAAACAAATATGGGTATTGTTTAGTTTTAATAGATCATTTTCATCGTATGCTTTTAATTCAAACGATATAATAAAAAGCATTAAATATTTTAACATTTTTAAAGATTCCAATTATATTAAATATAATTTTTATATGGCATAGGTAACAAAATGGATCATTTAAAAAAATTGTGTAGTAAAGTAATATTTTTTAATTGTATAAATAAATGGAGAATTGGAGGTATGTTATATGATTGAAAATTTTAATAAAGTTTCTGATAGTTATGACTCTGATAAAGTAGAATGGAGAAATTATAAAGACTTAAATAATAAAGACTTCAAAATTGATTTTGATTACAGTCTTTTAGGCTTTGATATTCAAAATGGAAGATTAGATATGCTTCTTAGATATCCTGAAGGAAGCAGTCACTGCAGAAGGCACCGTCATGTAGCCTCTACAGTAACTCTAGTTTTACAAGGTGAGCAATACCTTACAGAAATTAATGAAGACGGCTCCAAAAATTTAATATATAGGAAAAAAGGAGATTATGCATTGGCAAAATCAGATGCTTCTCCTCACTTAGAGCACGGCGGTGAAAAGGGTGGAACAGTATTACTATCTATGCAAGCTAAAGAAGGTATCTTATTTGAATATTATGATGAGAATATGTCTAATAGTTGGACAGTCTCAGTAGAAGAGTTTGTTAGAAGTTGGGAAGAAGGTGCTACTTATGGTGATAAATAATATAGAATTAATAAATGGATAGTTATTCTATTATTAGTAATGATAGGTCTATTTTAGGAGAGTCCCCTGTATGGGATGAGAAACTACAAAGAATATATTGGGTTGATATAGAAGGTAAGTGTTTACATGCATGGTCATATATAGAAAATAAAAAACTAATTTGGAATTTTGATCATAGACTATGTGCAATTTCATTAACAAATCAAAATAATATACTTTTATGTGCGTTTGATACTTTTTTTTCTTTCTTTGACATAACAAATCACATTATTAAAAAACTAGATAAACAAGTTAACCTTCCATCAAAGGTTCGTTTTAATGATGGAAAGACAGATGGTTATGGACGGTTTTGGTGTGGAAGTATGAGTGAATCTAATCCTTCTAAACCAGGTGGTGCAATATATATGTTGGATAGAAAACAAGAAATACATGAAGTTATAAAAGGTATACATATCAGTAATTCTATAACAGCATCATTTGATAATAAAAATTTTTACTACGCTGATACTTACAAAAAATTAATTTATAAAACATCTTTATATAAGAATAAACCTTATATAAAAAATGCTAATATATTAGTAGATAATTCAAATGTATCCGGCTTTCCTGACGGCTCTACAGTGGACAGCAATAATACTCTATGGAATGCAGAATGGAATGGAGGGCAAGTTGCTCAATATGATAAGAATGGAAAAATAATAAGTACAATAAAGACTCCAATGAAAAAACCTACATGCGTTGCATTTGGAGGTCCAAATATGAATAAACTATTTATTACTTCCGCAAAAGATATAAATTCTAATGAAGATGATGCTTCTGGGAAAACTATTTGCATCCAAATGAATGTAAAAGGACAATTATCGAATAGATATATTCTTAATTTATGAAGTAAATATTAAATTTATTAGATTACTTTTATAAAATAGGTGCCAAGTATGAGTCATTATTATAATCAAGGTGATTATAAAAATTATAAGAAAAGCCATTCCAGGAATAGCCAGAGGTTTTATTTTAAGTTTACTTTTCATTTTTTAATTATTTATAAGTAAAATAAAGAAAATATATTTCTATTATGAAGATTATATGAAGTCAGAAATTTATTTAAAATATATAAAAAGTAAAAGTATTTCCAAAAAAAGACTATGAACCCTATATTCTTATATATGATAGGATTGATGCGCCATAATTTTTTTTCTTTTGTATGCTATTTTTTCTACTTTCTTACTTATAGTAGTAATATATTAGCTGAAAAAATAGACTTAATAGAGAGTGAAGATATAACTATAATTGCTTTTGGTTCTTGCAATGACCAATCTTTATCACAAAATTTTTGGAAAAACATACAAGCTTATAAGCCTGATGTTTTTCTTCAAATTGGAGATAATGTTTATGCCAAAAATAAAAATTTAATTAGCTTAACTGATGCCTATAAAGATCTTAAAAATAATATTTATTATCAAAATTTTTCATTAAATACTGAGATTATAGGAATATGGGATGATCATGACTATGGGAAGAATGATGGTGGAAAAAACTATAAGGATAAATACGAATCTAAAAATATATTTTTAAATTTTTTTGAAGTAAACAAAAACGATGAACGTTATTTTCGTGAAGGCTTATATAAAGAATATATTTTAAATTATAAAGATAAATTTATACAAATAATTATTCTAGACACTCGTTTTTTTAAATCTGATTTTAAAGCTACAAATAATATAAATACTAAAGGTAAAGAAAGATATATTCCTGACTTCAGTGAAGATAAAACTATTCTCGGAAATAAACAATGGGAATGGTTTGAAGAACAATTGAAGAAAAAAGTTGATTTAAGAATTATTGTTTCTTCTTTTCAAGTATTACCAAAAGACCATGGTTGGGAAAAATGGGGAAATTTTCCTTTAGAACAAAGAAAATTATATTCTTTAATTAATAATACTAACCACCCTTATACTTTAATAATTTCTGGAGATAGACATGTTGGGGCTCTATATAAAAAAGAGTTGAGTAATAATATTAGTATTTATGAACTAACATCTAGCTCTTTAAATCAACCTTTAAAATTTAAAGTTGAAGAGTACGATAGTATGCAGATAGGAGATTTAGTCGTTTCAGAAAACTTTGGCTTAATATCAATTGATTGGGCTCAAAGTATAATATCTTTGCAATTGAAATCTCCTTATTTAACAAAAACAAATTCCTTGTTAAGGAAAGATATATTATTTAATAATTAAATATTAAGGGATTTAATAATGAAAACAATAAAGCCTAAATATAAAATTTCTGATTTTGAATTACTAGTAACTAAATCTATATCTAGGAGAAACTTATTAAAAAACGGAATATCTTTTGGGGTATCAAGTTTTATATTAGGTACGGCGTCTAAATCTGTTCTAGCAGATAATAAAAAAACTAGCTTTGACTTTAACCAAGTAAAATCTAATACATTAGATACAGTTACTTTACCAGATAACTATATGTGGCAAACAGTTATTAGGTGGGGAGACCCAATGTGGACTGAAGGAGAGGAATTTAATAGCTTTTCTAGAGGGAATGCTAATTCTCAAAAATTATCTTTTGGAGATAATAATGATGGAATGCACTTATTTAATCATAATGGGCACAATATATTAGTTGTTAATAATGAATATACTAATCAAAAAATTATTTATGGGAACAGAGACAGTAAAAGCGCAGAAAATTTAGATGACATTAATAAAGGTAAAGCTGCACATGGTATAAGCATAGTAGAACTTTCATTTAATAAAAAATGGGAGGTTGTAAAAGATTCTAATTTTAATAGAAGAATTACTGCAGATACTCCTATGGAACTATCTGGATATGCAAGAGGGCATGAATTATTAAAAACATCTTTTGATAAAAATGGAACAAAGTGTCTAGGTACATGGAATAACTGTGGTAATGGGAAGACTCCTTGGGGAACCTATCTTGCATGTGAAGAAAATTTTAATGGATATTTTTCAAGTAATGATAAAAAGACAAAGTTATCTAATGAATTTATAAGATATGGAATAAGTGCAAATGATTGGGGATATAATTGGGCTAATTATGATGAGCGTTTTGATATTTCTCTTCATCCTAATGAGTCTAATAGATTTGGATATATAGTTGAAATAGATCCTCTTAACCCCAATAGTATTCCAAAAAAATTGACTAGTTTAGGACGCTTTAAACATGAAAATGCAGAACTTGTAATTAATAAAGATAGTAGAGTAGTTGTATATATGGGTGATGATGAGAGAGGAGAGTTTTTATATAAATTTGTTTCAGAAAATAAATATAAAAAAAATGGAGATAATAGAAACTTATTAAATAATGGAAAATTATTTGTAGCTAAATTTCATGATCATAAGAGGGGAGAGTGGATTGAACTAAATCCAAAAACAACTGGTTTTAAAACACAGGCAGAAATATGTATTTATACAAGAATTGCAGCATCAAATGTAGGTGCAACAACAATGGATCGTCCTGAATGGGTAGCTTCAAACCCTAATAAGGCAGAAGTTTATTGTTCTTTAACAAATAATAGAAATAGAGGTATTAAACCTAATAAGGGAGGTGACCTTACACCTTTATTTGGGCCAAATAAAAGAAAAAATAATATATATGGACAGATTATTAAATGGAATCCTAATAATAATGACCATAGTTCCAATTTATTTGAATGGAGTTTATTTGCTATGGCTGGAAACCCGGAAATTCATAACAATAATTATGCCGGAACAGAAAATATAGATAAAGACAATATGTTCAACTCTCCAGATGGGTTAGGCTTTAATAAAGAAGGAGTATTACTTATACAAACAGATGGAAGCTATTCTAATGAAGGAGAATATATTGGAATGGGTAATAATCAAATGCTATGTGGTAATCCTATAACCGGAGAAATAAAAAGATTTTTAGTAGGGCCAAAAGAATGTGAAGTAACCGGTATAACATGGAGTAAAGATTACAAAACACTATTTGTAGGTTTGCAACATCCAGGAGAGAAGGGAAATAGTAATTTTCCTGGAGGAAAAAATTCAGTACCAAGATCATCTGTAATAGCAATTAGTAAAAAAGATGGTTCTAAAATAACATTCATATCTTGATATTATATTTTTAATAGTTATTTTTTATTATTTAATCATCTTTATTAAGGAATATTATGGTCAGATTCATTTTTATTATATATCTAGTTCTAATTAAACAGAGTATTGGAGAAGAAGTTTTGTTTGAAAACTTTATTAAAAACCCTGAAAAAAAATGGGAGTTTATAAGTGATCAGGTTATGGGTGGCGAATCTGATGGAAAAGTAGAATTTATCAAAGAAGATGATAAAAGCTTTGCGCGTATGACAGGAATAGTGAGTTTAGAGAATAATGGTGGCTTTATTCAAATAAGGAAGAAGATAGACTATTCATTATCTAAAAATAGTAAAGCCATAAAAATAGAAGTAAGAGGCAATAATCAAGAATATTTTGTCCATATTAGAACTAGCGGAACTATTTTACCTTGGCAATATTATCAGGCTCCATTTTTAGCTACTAATGCATGGGAAACACAAAATATAAACCTTAATGAATTTAAAAGGTCAGGAATTATGCTCGCAAAAAATATCAATCCTAAAAATATAAAATCTATAGCTATAGTTGCTTATGGAAAAGAATATGAAGCTGTTGTTGAAGTTAATAATATAATTATTTATTAATTACTGCTAGAAAACTACTGCCATACTTTTTAAGTTTACTTGGCCCAACACCATTTATTTTAATCATTTCTTGTAAGCTTTCTGGCTTAAATTTTGCCATTTCTATGAGGCTTAAATCTGTAAAAATTACAAATGCTGGAATAGACTTTTCTCTTGCGATGTTTAACCTTAGCTCTTTTAATGCGGTTAAAATTTTCAAATCATTATCGTCTATATCTGCAATTACTTTTATTCTATTATTCTTTGCACTTTTTGGCTCTTTTACTATTATTTCTTTATAATTAAAATATTTTTTATCTTTTAAAATTTCAAGGCCAGATCTTGTAATCTGTAAACAACCAAATTTTTTAATATTAATTATTATGTGTCCTGAGGAAATTAGTTGTCTAATAAATCCTTGCCAAAAATCTTTTTTATAATTATTTCCTATACCGAAGGTTTTAATTTTATCATGTTTCTTTTCAATTATTTTGTCAGTTTTATTTCCTAATAAAATGTTTATTATATGAATTGTTCCAAAATATTGTCCAGTCCGATATATTGCAGATAGAGCCATTTGTGCTAATTTTGTTCCATCAAGCATTTTAGGAGGAATTAAACAATTATCACAGTTATTACAATCTTCTACCTTTTCATCAAAATATGATAATAAAGATTTTTTTCTGCATATTGGTGTCTCACAATAAGCTAAAAGACTATCAAGTCTTTTATTCTCTCTTAATTTATGTTGTATATCATCCCCATCATTCTCTATGAAGCGGCGTCTTTGAAATAAATCATTAAGGCCATAGAGTAATAAAGTCTCAGCCGGATTCCCGTCACGACCTGCTCTTCCAATTTCTTGATAATATGCTTCAATACTAGAGGGTAGACTTAGGTGAGCAACAAACCTTACATTTGATTTATTTATTCCCATTCCAAATGCAATTGTAGCTACTATAATTACACCTCTATCATTCATAAAAATTTCTTGATTTGATTTACGTGTACTACTATCTTGCCCTGCATGATAAGGTATTGCATTATAATTATTTTTATTAAGGAATAAAGAGACATCTTCAGTTTGTTTTCTTGATAAGCAATATATAATACCTGACTCACCATTTTTATTTTCTAAAAATATAAGTATTTGTTTTTTCCAATCATCCTTTAGTTCTACAGCAAGACTTAGATTAGGCCTATCAAACCCTTGAATAAATATTTTTGAATTATAATTACTAAGTTTTTTAACTATATCTTCTCTTGTGTTTTTATCAGCTGTAGCTGTAAAGCCAGCAATAATAGAATCAGGATATATTTTAGATAATTGAGACAGTTCTTCATATTGGGGTCTAAAACTAACACCCCATTTTGAAATACAATGAGCTTCATCAATAGCAAACATTGCAATATCAGTGTCACTAAGTTCTTGTAATGTTTTTTCACTCATCAAATTTTCAGGAGATAAATATAATATTTTTATTTTACCTTTTTTAAAATTATCTAAGGTTTTTTTATTTAATTCTTCTGATATATGAGAATGAATTCTATCTGCAGCAACTCCATTTTCTTTTAGAGATAAAATTTGATCGTCCATTAAAGCTACTAAAGGAGAAACTACAATTGTTCCTCTAGAAAATATTAATGCAGGAATTTGGTAGCATAATGATTTACCTGCTCCGGTAGGCATTACAGCAAGTATATTTTTTTTATCGAGTAAATTATTGATAATCTCTTCCTGTCCAGAACGGAAAGAGTTATATCCAAATACATCATTAAGTATTTGTAGAGCCTGCATTATATATCCATATTAATAAAGTTTCTATATTACTATAATTTTAGTTGTTAATCATTACAAACATAATCATCTTTATTTAAATATCTTGCTATTAAATTATGCATGTGATATCGCCCCTTATAATTTTTATTTTATATAATTTATCTTATTAAGCTTAAAATAGACGTTTTATAGATTATATGAATTCTTAAAACTGAAAGTATAACTCTATGGATTTTGATGAACTAGGTTTAACAGGCCCAATTCTTAAAGCAATTGCTTCTGAAAATTATGACAAGCCAACTCCTATTCAAAATGCTGTCATTCCAAAATTTTTAAATAATCATGATATAGTTGGAATTGCTCAAACAGGTACTGGAAAAACAGCTGCATTTGTATTGCCTATATTGGAAAGGTTGATAAAGAAAAATAAAAAAAATTTACCTAAATCATTTCCTGTGCTCATATTAGTACCCACACGAGAGCTAGCAATGCAAATTATTGATAAAATTAGAACTTATGGAAAAATTATTAGGCCTAAAGCTGTTTTAATAGTGGGAGGTGCTAAACCGGGTCCACAGATAAAGTCTCTGAAGGATGGAGCTGATATTGTAGTTGCTACTCCTGGCAGATTATTAGATCATGTAAAATCTAAAGTTGCATATTTAAATAATACAAATACTGTAATTTTAGATGAAGCGGATCAAATGTTAGATTTAGGGTTTATGCCTAGCATAAAGTTAATTATGTCTAATATTTCTAAATCAAAGCAAGCAGTTCTTTTATCTGCAACAATGCCCAAAGCGGTTAGAAGTCTAGCTAATGAATTTTTAAACAAACCTGAAGAAGTAAACGTTGCACCTACTGCAAAACCTATAGAGTTAATTGATCAAAGAGTATTTATAGTTAAGAGAGAAGCAAAACTTAAATTTCTTAAAGATATATTTGATAATCATAACATTTATAGGTCTATAGTCTTTGTTAGAACCAAGATAGGTGCAAATAAATTAGCAACTAAATTAAAGACATCAGGAATAGATGTAGATGCAATTCATGGTGATAAAAGTCAAAGTCAAAGAACTAGAACATTAAAAAATTTTAGAATTGGAAAATTAAATATTTTAATAGCTACAGATATAGCTGCGAGAGGAATAGATGTGGATAATATTTCTCATATTATAAATTATGACATGCCAAATGAATCTGAAATTTATATTCACCGAATAGGAAGAACAGCTAGAGCTGGAAAAAGTGGTATAGCAATCTCTTTGTGTGATGTATCTGAAAAAAGAAAGCTTAAATCGATTGAAAAATTGATAGGTTATTCTCTGTATGCAAAGGTATTAAATTCATCAGAAACTTTGACACTTGGTAATACTAATAAAAATTCGACTTTAAAAGATAAAATTAATACTAAAAATGAATTAAATAGTAATAAAGTAGTTAAGAGTACAAAAAAAAGAAATTCAGCTAAACTTTTTAGTAAGAAAGCAAAAAAACGTTTTGCAGAAAAGAGAAAAAAAAGAATACAACAAGATAATCATCAATCTATAGAGAAACTAAGTACTAAACCAAATAAACGTAAAGATAAAAAATTAAAAAATAACAGTGTAAAAAATAGTAATTTGCCTTTTAAAAAGAAGTCTAATAAAAGAAAATTTTCACTTAATTTAGATGATGCTTTTCATGGTAAAGCTCATAATTAAATTTCTAAATATTTATTATTTTAATATAAATCCTTGATAATTATTTTTAGAAACTTCATCACATTTTTCAACATATTTTGAATACCCTCCCACATAAGGCATAAAGTTTTTAGCCTTTCCTTTTATATTGGCACCAATATACCATGAGCTACAGGAAGAACGAACATGATCTACAGACACTTCTTGATTGTGTTTATACCATTCATTTTCTGCTTTTAAAGATGCTTCTATAAAATTTTTATTATTATTTTTCATGTATTTAATACAATCAAATATCCAGTTAACATGCTGTTCGATCGAAACTATCATATTTGTCAAAACTGATGGACTTCCTGGACCTGAGATAGTAAATAAATTTGGAAAACCTGAAGATGCTAAACCTAGATAATTTTTAGGACCTTCAGACCATTTATTTTTTAATTTAATATTATTTTTTCCTTCAATATCAATATTGAATAAGGTCCCTGTCATAGCATCAAAGCCTGTTGCTAAGATAATTATATCAAGATCATAATGATTTTTAGAAGTAGTTATTCCTTTTGTATAAAATTCTTCAAGAGGCTCTGTTTTCAGGTCAACAAGCGTTATATTAGGCTTATTATATGTTTCATAATAATTGCTATCTACAGCTAACCTTTTACAGCCTATTGGGTAATCTGGAGTTAATAGCTTAGCAACATGTGAATCTTTTACTAAAGACTTTATTTTGTTTCTTACAAATTTAGCAGCTGTTTCATTAGCTTCTCTATCAAAGTTTAAGTCTTCAAAAGCTGCAATAAAGGGAACTCCACCTTCATTCCACCTATCTTCGAATACTGTTTCTCTTCTTTCTTTAGAAACATCCAACGCAGACTGATGATTAATAGGTAAAGCCAGTGCGGCTAATGAATTTTGTGCTTTTAATCTAAAATTCGAATAATTATATTTAACTTCTTCTATAAATAAATCATTATCGTATCCCACAGGTTCTCTCATGTATTTTTTAGTTTTACCTTTTAAGTATTTAAGAGGTTTATTTCTAGCTGGAACTGTATAATGGGGAGTTCTTTGGAAAACATAAAGATGTTCGACTTCATTTATAATCTCTGGAATACATTGAATTGCTGAGGACCCAGTCCCTATTATACCTACTTTTTTATTTTTAAGATTAATATGATGATGAGGCCAATTACCTGTATGATAAATTTGTCCTTTAAAGCTTTTTATATTTTTAAACTTGGGTTTATTTAACGTAGAAAGGCAGCCTGTTGCCATTATACAAAACTTTGTCTTAATTAATTGATTTGCGTGATTTATTAATTCCCAATGATTTTTATCTGAATTAAATTTTGCTGACTTGATTTCAGAATTAAACTGAATATTTTGTCTTAATTTGAAACGGTCTGCTACATGGTTTGCATATTTTAGTATTTCTGGCTGAGTGGCATATTTCTCTGTCCATTCCCACTCTTCTTGAAGCTCATTCGAAAATTGGTAGGAATATTGCATACTTTCAACATCACATCGTGCTCCTGGATATCTATTCCAATACCATGTTCCACCTACGTTCGAAGCTCGTTCTATTGCTATAACATTCAGCTTAGCTAATTTTGCTTTATATAAACTATATAGCCCTGCAAAACCTGCTCCAATAATTACTAAATCATAAACGTTTTTATTATTTATCATCAATTATCCAAATCATTTTACAAATGTATTATATTTTTTTATTACTCTCTATTATTTTTTTAATAAAATATTTGATCTAATATAAAAATAACTCCGTAATTAATAAAAAAAGGAGTTTATAATGATTAAAGAATCTTATGCTTTAGTAATGAGTCCAAATTCAAATCCTTTAAAAGGATTACCTAAAATGGTACGTTTTCAGTTAATGACAACTCTAGCATTCATGTGGTCATTTATATTTACTATGTGGATTGGATCAATGCAATTTTTTGGCCCTTCAGCTGTAGTACATACTCTAGTGCTAATAGGAGTATTTTTTACAGCAGAAATTTTTAAGAAAGCTAGAAATTAAATTATATACTAATTAATAGAAATGCTTACTTAATGTTCAAACTACTAATATTATTAGTTTATTTAGTGCCCAATATCTCTTATGCAGATAGTACAGTTGGCGAATCCCTTTTTAATAGAAACTGTGCTACATGTCATAAGAGAACGGCACCCAACATAATTGGAACAAAATTGAATTCATCTACATTCTTAATGATAGTTAAAAATGGAAGAGCTGGAACTATGATGGGTTCATTCAAAAGAAAATTTTCAGACGATGAAATATTAGATATATACTCATACTTATCAGAAAAATAATTATTTTTTCCATAGTGAATTTAAGTATCCTTTATCTTTATTCATATAATTATTAACGATAGAAAATCCTGTTTTAAATGCTATTTTCTCTATATCTTCTATTGAAAATTTAAATGAATATTCTAGATGTATTGGTTCAAATAGTTTAAACTTAAAACTTTTGTTTGATTTTTTTAAATGTATTTGCTGTTTTTCAGTAGAAATTAAAAAACTTTCCATAGCCCCTAATAATGGATTATACTTCCCATAATGTATAAATTTTTTTAAATTAAAGTTACCTTTTAACTCATTATTAATTCTTTTTAACAAATTCAAGTTAAATTTTTTTGTAAGGTTGCTTGAGTCATTATAAGCTTTATTAAGCTTCATAATATCTTTTTTTAAGTCAAAGCCTGCAAATACATAACTATTATTTGTTATGTTATTATATATTTTTTTCATAAATTTTATTGACTCAGATCTTTCAAAATTTCCTATATTTGATCCTAAAAATAGAACTAATTGCCTATTTTGAGATATAGTTTTAACATAACGTAGACCTTCAAAATATTCACTTACTATTCCATTAATTTTAAGTCTATTACTTTCTTTGACCGTTTTATTTAATAATGCAAGTGCTTTTTTAGATATATCAATTGGATAATAGTTGACGATATAATTACATTTTAAAAAACCGTTAATGATAATTTTACTTTTACTTCCATCACCTGGACCAAGTTCAATTATATCTATTTCTTTTAACTTTAGTAAAGTTGGTAATTTAAATTTTATTTTATTTAATACTTCTATTTCATTTCTAGTAAGATAATAATCTGGGTGTTTTGTAATTTTTTGAAAAATTTTTGATCCTGTATCATCATAAAAATATTTAGAAGAAATAGCTTTATTTTTTAAGTTCAAACCATTTACAACGTCTACTGCAAAAGTATTAACTTTAGAAATTTTCTTTTTATTTTCTATTTGTTTTAAATTAATTATTTTCATTGAATATCTCTAGCTAATCTAATTCCAGAAAACATCCATCTTTGATGGGGTTCGTAAAAGTTTCTATATGTATTTCTAATATGTTCTGAAGGTGTAGCTATACTTCCTCCTTTTAGTACAAATTGTCCACACATAAATTTTTCATTATATTCTTCTATTTCTTCATGAAAAGGCTTAAAATTAGGATATGATGAATAGTGACTTTTAGTCCACCACCAGAGATTATTTACAGATAAATTTATGTCGCTAGCATGGTATATATTTTTCTTCATATTTAGATTTTTATTTCTTGAGTTTATACTATTTAAAAATATTTCAGATTCTTCTTCGGTAGGCAAACGACTATTGGTCCATTTTGCATATGCTGAAGCTTCATAATAGCTTATGTGACATACTGGAGCATCTCCATCTAAAGAATATAAGCCATGTAATGTGAATTCTTTTATTTGGTTTTTATTTATTTGATCCCAATATAGAGGAGTATTTATCTTATTAATATTAATCCAATCCCAACCTTTACTTAGCCAATATTGAGGTTTTTGATAACCCTTATCATATATAAATTTTTTATATTCATTATTTGTCACATATTGTTTATTAATTTTGAAAGGATGAATATAGACTTTGTGTTTAGGTTTTTCGTTATCATATGTAAATTTATTATTTTCTGCTCCTATACAATATAAACCCTTCTCAAAATTCTGCCATTTTTCTAATTTACGTTTAATTTTAGGAATTTTATTTTTTGTAAATCTAATATTATCCAAATTTTTATACAATATATACTTAATGTCCATTAATATTAATTCTTGATGTTGTTCCTCGTGATTTATTCCTAATTCTAGAAGAAAATTAATTTTTTTATTATTTTTATTAAGAGTAATAATTTTTTTAATTTCTTTATTTATATAGTTTCTATATTTTTTAACTTCTTGAACTGTTGGACGAGATAATTGACCTCTTAAGTTTTGTTTCCAATGATTACCGATAGATTTATAATAAGAATTAAAAATAGTATTATACGTATCGTTATATCTATTTTTATTTTTATTAAATTTTAATAAAATTATTTCTTCAAAAAACCATGAAGTATGTCCTAAATGCCATTTAATAGGACTCACTTCTTCATTAGGCTGCACTACATAATCTTCTATCTCAAGGGGTTTGCATAGAGAAAGCGTTTTTTTTCTGGTACTAATAAACTTCTTAAGTAAATCACTATTATTCATTATACTATCTATTTATTCATTATAAATTATAATTAATACTATTTTAAACTATATCTAAGTATTTAAAAATAAATATATAGGGTAATATAATTAATAAAGTACTATTTTATTATATTGGATAATTTTTTTATGAATTTAAATTCTATAACCTTTGATAACAGCTATGCTCGTTTACCAAAAAAATTTTATGCTAATGTAAACCCTACGCCTGTAAAAAACCCTAACCTTATTAAATTAAATACACAATTAGCAGATAATTTAGGAATAAAGCTTAATAATATAGATTCTGAAAATTTTTTTTCAGGTAATTCTTTATTAGAAGGCTCTCAACCTATTGCGATGGCTTATGCCGGTCATCAATTTGGTCATTGGGTGCCTCAATTAGGTGATGGTAGAGCTGTACTTTTAGGAGAAATAATAGATACAAATGGATTTAGAAGAGATATCCAACTTAAAGGCTGTGGGCCAACACCATTTTCGAGAATGGGAGATGGACGTGCTTGGTTGGGTCCTATTTTAAGAGAGTATGTTTTAAGTGAAGCAATGGAAAATATGGGTGTTCCTACTACGCGAGCATTATCGGTAATATCAACTGGGGAAAGTGTATATAGAGAAAAAGAATTTCCTGGTGCAATTTTAACAAGGGTGGCTTTTAGTCATGTAAGAGTAGGAACATTTCAATATTTTTCTGCAAGGCAAGACTTAGAAGGTTTAAAAATTTTGGCTGACTACGTAATAAATAGACACTATGAGAATTGTGTTAACAATAAAAACCCTTATTTAAGTTTATTAAAAGAGGTTATTAAACGTCAAGCTCTTCTGGTTTCCAAATGGATGGGAATAGGATTTATTCACGGGGTATTGAATACAGATAATACATCAATATATGGAGAAACAATAGATTATGGACCGTGTGCATTTATGGATGAATATAGCTCTAATAAAGTATTTAGTTCAATTGATCAAACGGGACGATATGCCTATAAAAACCAGCCAGAAATAGTAAAATGGAATTTAGCATGTTTTGCTTCTTGTTTATTACCATTAATTGATGAAAATGAAAAACAAGCAATAAGTTTAGCGCAAAATATAGTTGATGAATTTTCTGATTTATACAAATCTTATTGGCTTAAAATTTTTAGAAATAAATTAGGTTTATCAAAAGTATATGAAAATGATGAAAAATTAATTAATGACTTATTAAATTTAATGGAGACAGATCAAACTGATTTTACTTTAACATTTAGAGGTCTTGGTACTTTAGCTAATAGCAATAGTTTGGAGTTTAAAAAATATTTTATAAATCAGAATAAAATAAATGAATGGATTGATAATTGGAGACATAGGATAGCTTTAGAAGATAAAAATAATAAAGATATTTCTAAATTAATTAATTCAAATAACCCTTATTATATTCCAAGAAATCATCGAATAGAAGAAATTATAGATAAAGCATTAGAGGGTGATTATTCATATTTTGAATTACTAAATAAAGTTTTAAATAAACCGTACAATGACCAAAATGAATATAAAAATTTTCAAGCACCTCCTGATATAAACCAAATAGTTACTCAAACATTTTGTGGTACATAGTTTTATTTCATGATAAATTAAAGGCTCTAAAAAATTAGGGGATCATATTATGAAAAAAAATGGAATAAAAGATGCATGGGATAAAGGTGAATCAATAGTAAATGGTTGGTCTTCAATAGCAAATACTTTTAGCTCTGAAATAATGGCTGCTTCTGGGTTTGATAGTATTACGCTCGATATGCAACACGGACTAGTAGGGTATCAAAAAGTTGTTGAAATGTTACAAGCTATATCCGCCTATAATATAACACCTATGGTAAGAGTTCCTTGGAATGATCCTAGTATGGTCATGAAATGTTTAGATGCAGGCGCTTATGGTATAATTTGTCCAATGGTGAATACACAAGAAGAATGCGTTAAGTTTGTTTCTGCATGTAGATATGCGCCACGAGGAAATAGAAGCTTTGGACCTGTAAGGGCAAGAATTTATGCAGGGGATGATTATTTTCAGCATGCAAATGATACTTTAATTAACTTCGCAATGATTGAAACATCTGAAGCAGTTGATAATTTAGATAAAATATTATCTGTAGAAGAATTAGATGCTGTATATGTAGGTCCAAGTGATTTGGCTGTTACGATGGGGTATGTTCCATTCACGTATGAGAAAGAAGTAGAGGATTGTATAAAATATATAGCAGATACTTGTAAAAAATATAATATTAGAACTGGCATTCACTGTCCAGATGGCAAGACTGTTAAAGAACGTTTTAATATAGGATATGATTTAGGAACAATTTCTGCAGATGCAGCGCTTTTAACGCAAGCATCTAAAAGAGAGATTGCTGATGCAAAAAAATAATTATTTAAGAATAAATATTTTAAATGAATAAAAGTGAGCTTCCAGAAAAGATTTGTATTATTTGTAAAAGACCGTTCAAGTGGAGAAAAAAATGGAAATTAAATTGGAAGCAAGTAAAATATTGTTCAAAAAAATGTTCTAGTATATCAAAAAAGTTAAAGGTTAATTAATATAGAAAATGAAATCTGAACAAAAAATGAATGGTGCAGAAAGTTTAGTAAGAACTCTTGTACATAATAATGTAGATGTTTGTTTTTCCAACCCTGGAACATCTGAAATGCACTTTGTGGGAGCTTTAGATAAAGTTACTGGAATTAGATGTGTGCTGGGTTTATTTGAAGGTGTTATTACAGGTGCTGCAGACGGATACTTTAGAATGAGTGGACAGCCTGCTTCAACTTTATTACATTTAGGACCAGGTTTAGCTAATGGATTAGCTAGTATTCATAATGCTAAAAAAGCTAATTCAGGCATGGTTAATATAATTGGACAGCATACTTTACAGCATCTGGAACTTGAATCTCCATTAACATCTGATATAGAAGCAATAGCGAAACCTATGTCGCATTGGGTCAAAACTTCAAAAAAATCTGAAGAATTATCTAAAGATGGTGCTGAAGCCATAGAGAATGCTAAAAAAGCACCTGGCCAAATATCTTCTCTTATTTTACCAGCTGACACAGCATGGGGAGAAGGAGGTGATATTGTTAAAGCTAAAGATTCTACTTATAGAACTAAAGTTGATAAAGAAACTATACAAAATATAGCTAAGTTTCTTTCTAATGGTAAGCATTCTACTCTTCTTTTAGGAGGAGGGGCTCTAACAGTAGAAGCGACTTTACTAGCTGGTAAAATCTCAAGAAAAACTGGATGTGGTATAATCACGGAAGCAGCTAATGCTCGTTTATCTAGAGGTGCGGGTAGATTAGATATGCTGAGAATACCTGGTGCAGGTGTAGTTGATAGAGCACTAACTATGTTAGATAACGCTGGACAATTAGTTTTAGTAGGTTCTAAGCCTCCTGTAGCATTTTTTGGCTATCCAGATAAACCAAGTTTATTATATAGAGAAGATACTCCTATAATGAGTTTAGCGGATGTAGATGAAGATATTCTGTCTGCTTTAACTGATCTTGCAGTTGAACTAGGTGCTATAAATGAATCTCCTAAATTCCTTGCAGAATATAAAAGGCCAGAAGTACCAAATGGAAATATTACTAAGGAAAAATTAGCTTTAGCGATAGGTAATAAACTTCCTGAAAATGCTATCGTAGTGGATGAATCCGTTACTACTGGAAGAGATTTTTTTCCTGCAACTTCTGGTGCACCACCTCATGATTGGTTAAATAATAGAGGAGGAGCTATAGGTTATGGTATGCCTGTTGCGATAGGCGCAGCGGTAGCATGTCCAGATAGAAAAGTAGTTTTATTAGAAGGTGATGGAAGTGGAATGTATACAGTTCAGTCTTTATGGACCATGGCTAGAGAAAATTTAGATATTACTATATTAATATTTGCCAATCGTACTTATGAAATATTGAGAGGAGAACTTACTAATGTTGGGGTTCAAAACCCCGGCCCAAGAGCAGTAGATATGTTAACATTGGACAGGCCATATTTAGATTGGGTAAATATTGCAAAAGGAATGGGAGTAGAAGCAATAAAAGTTAATAACTGCAAAAAACTTCTGGATGCATTAGATATTGGTATAAAAAAAAATGGACCATTTCTTATCGAAATTATTTTTTAATTGTAAAACTATTACTTCTTAAAAATTTATAAAATCTAGGAACAAAGTTTTTACATATTTCTTGATCATTAGATATTATATCTGAACTACTAATATATTTTCCATTAGCTTTTTTATTTTTATTCATCAAGTATAAATATTTATTTTTAATAAATATTATTTGTTCATCTGTTTCTTCTTTAATTTTTCTCTGCTCTGTTTTTTGAAGCATAATTTTAGTAATAATGGCCCCTTCTTGAAGGTTTATGGAAGCTAATAATATATTATTATTTGGCAATAATTCATTAATAGCTTGAAATAAACTGCTACAGTGTAAAGAGAAATTTGAAAGATACTTTAGTTTTCCTATTTCTGACTTTAAATTTTGTTGTTTATACAAATCTTTTAGTGAAATTATATCATCTTCAGACTTAGCATAATTTATATTAAAGATAAATATTGCTAAAATTAATATATTTATAAAATTAGTAATTTTCATTTATTTATTTTCACTTATATTAAAATACTCTTTTTTTGAAAATACAATTTAGTGAAGTATTAGTCTATTTTTCTTAAATATTATTTGTAAACTTGTCTAAAGTATTATTATACTTAAAAACCTTATTTGTAATTATATCAAATTAAACTCATTTTTGAGAAGGAAAAGGAATTGACAAAAACATCTATAAATAGAAGAAAATTTGTAAAGGGTATAAGTGCAGCAGGTGGATATACAATAGCTGCTCCATATGTAAAAACGGCATATTCTGCCGGAAAACTATCATTAGGTATTTGGTCGCACTGGATACCTGGTGCTGATAATGTTCTTGAAAATATTTTAGTTTCTTGGGGTGAAAAAAATGGTGTTGAAGTTAAAGTAGATTTTATCACATCTATTGGAAATAAGTTATTACTTACTGCTCAAGCAGAATCAAGAGCCAAAACTGGGCATGATGTTTTTTCTATGGGAGTTTGGATGACTTCTATGTTTAAAAATAAATTGGAGCCTCTGGATGATGTAGTAGAAGATATTATTGCTAAACATGGGCCTTTATTAGATTCTGCAAAATATTATGCCCATCTAGATGGACATTGGAGAAGTGCTCCAGCACCGACTGGTTCCTTTTTTGATTCAATGGTTTCACGCATAGATTTATTTAAAGAACATGCTGGAATTGATTTGCAAACATTGTTTCCTGCAAATAATAAAAGAGATGCTAACCGCATAAATGATTGGAATTGGGAATCTTTTTTAATAGCTGCAGAAAAATTATATAACGCAGGAAAACCTTTTGGAGGAACAATTGCAGCTACTCCAGATAGTCGATGGCTAGCTGCATTATTTACTTCATATGGTGCAGAGCTTGTAAATAAAGATGGGGAAATTACTGTAGATTCTGATGAAGTGAGACAAGTACTAGAGTTTATGAGTAAGTTGACGCAATTTATGCCAGATAGTGTTTATGCATGGGATGATTCAAGTAATAATCGTTGGCTAATATCGGGAGAAGGTTCTGCAATTTTTAATCCCGCAAGTGCTTGGGCAGTTGCTAAGCGTGATAACCCTGAAATTGCTAAAAAATTATGGCATCATGATGTTCCAAGGGGTCCTAAAGGGAGATATCGTCCAGACAATTCTCAATTTTGGGGTTTATGGGACTTTGCAGAAAATAAATCAGCAGCAAAAGACTTATTAAGGTATATTGCTGAACGTCATGTTGTAGATGCTTGTGTTAAGGCTTCTAAAGGATATGATATTCCTTTAATTATATCACATTTTAATAATAATAAAACTTGGGTAGAAGCTAGCCCACCTGATGGAGTTTTATATAATTACCCTATGATTGGTGATGAAAAGCCTGTAGCAGTTGCTCATCCTGCTCCTCCAGAAATAGCATCTCAAATAAGTACAAATTATGTGATAGCTAATTTAACCGCACGAGTTACTGCTAAAGGTCAATCATTTAAAAAAGCAATTAGCTGGGCCGAAAATGAGTTAGAAGGTATTATGCGCTGATAATGAAAAATAACGCTTTATATATTTGGTTAAGGCAGAAACCACGTATTGCATTTTTTATGTGCCTACCACTTATACTTATGGTTTTATGTTTAATAATATATCCTTTTATATATTCTATATTTTTATCAATGTTAAATAAAGCGGAGACAAAATTTGTAGGTATAGGAAATTATTTATTTTTATTTAAGAGAGAGACTTTTTGGTTGGTCGTTCAACAATCAATATTTTTTGCATTAGTTGCTGTTTTCTTTAAAGCACTTATTGGTTTTATTGCTGCTCATTCAATTAATGCTATACCAAGTAAAGGTCAAAGAAAATGGAGAGGAATGCTATTAATTCCATGGGTAATTCCTCCGGCATTATCAACACTTGGATGGTGGTGGTTATTTGAACCAACTTATAGTGCACTTAATTGGTTTTTAAAAGAAATTTCACTTCCTGCTATACCTTGGTTAAGTGAAACTTTTTGGGCAAGATTTTCTATTATTTTGGTAAATATTTGGGTTGGAGCTCCATTTTTTCTAATTATGTATCTAGCTGCATTAAAATCAATTCCTGAAGATTTATATGAAGCCGCATCAATTGATGGAGCAAACTATAGGCAAAAGTTATATTATATTACTCTTCCAATGATGAAAAACATTATTTCAATTACAATTTTATTTTCAATAATTGTTACATTTGCCAACTTTGATATTGTTAGAGTTTTAACTAGAGGTGGACCAATAGATACGACACACCTTTTTGCGACATATGCTTTTAGAGTTGGAATTGAATCAGGAGATATCCCTTTAGGTGCTTCAGTATCACTTTTTATGTTTCCTATATTAGCTATTCTTGCATTTATTATTTTAAGAAGTGTAAGAAAAAGAGCATTGGAGGTTTAAAATTAAAAATAATTTTTTAAATATAAAAAATAGTATTCATGCAAATAGAAGATGGGCATTAATTGCAGCTTATAGTTTCTTAATTATTTTTGTGATTTTCTTTTTATTTCCTCCTTATTACATGTTAATAACTGCTTTAAAGACTAATAAAGAAATAGCAGAAATGGCAACGAACCCTTGGCTAATTAAGCAAGGGATTACTTTTGAACATTTCAATTATTTATTTACGAAAACACCATTCTTAACATTTTTTAAAAATACAATTATTGTTACTATTAGTGTTGTAATTATTACTATGATAATTAGCGTACTTGCAGCGTATTCTTTATCAAGGTTAAAGTTCTGGGGCTCTGGAGTATTAGCAACAGGCATATTTCTTACATATCTGGTTCCAGAGACATTATTATTTATTCCACTTTTTAAAATAGTAGGTTGGCTAGGTTTGCTAAATAGTTATTGGGTGCTAGTCTTAGTATATCCTACTTTAAGCGTACCATTTTGTACTTGGCTTATGATTGGGTACTTTTCTTCTATACCTAAAGAAATTGATGAAGCTGCTCTAATTGATGGAGCAAATCATATGCAAATGCTACTAAAGGTATTCATACCTGTTGCAATGCCAGGTTTAATAGCGGCAACAATTTTTGCATTTACTGTTTCATGGGCAGGTTTTCTTTACCCTTTAGCTTTCATTTACTCTGAAAGTGAGATGGTATTGACCGTAGGAACAGTTACTACCTTAATTAAGGGAGATGTTTTTCATTGGGGTGGTTTAATGGCTGGTGCTTTATTAGCAGCTGCACCGCCTGTAATAATATATGCTTTTTTAATGGATTATTATATTGCTGGTTTAACGTCAGGCGCAACAAAAGGGTAAAGAGTAAGGCAGAAGTATTAATAAAAAATTTACATAAAATATTTGATAGAACAGAGGCAGTAAGTGGAATTGATTTGTCAATTAAAGATAAAGAATTTGTAATCTTAGTGGGACCTTCTGGATGTGGTAAAAGTACTGTTCTAAGGATGATAGCTGGATTAGAGGACATTACTAAAGGAGAAATTTTTATAGAGGATAATAAAGTAAATGATATTCCGCCTAAAGACCGAGATATAGCTATGGTATTTCAAAGTTATGCTTTATATCCACATATGACTGTTTTTGAAAATATGTCCTTTGGTTTGAGGTTAAGGAAGTTTAGTAAAGAAAATATTAAAGATAGAGTACAAGAAGCAGCAAAGGTATTAGGTATATCTGAATTATTGGATAGACGACCAAAGCAATTATCTGGCGGACAAAGACAAAGAGTTGCTATGGGAAGAGCAATAGTGAGAAACCCGAAAGTATTTTTGTTTGATGAACCTCTTAGTAATTTAGATGCTAAAATGCGTGGACAAATGAGAATAGAAATTAAAAGAGTTCATCAACATCTTAATACTACAACTATATATGTTACTCATGACCAAGTCGAGGCTATGACTTTAGCAGATAGAGTAGTGGTGATGAAAAATGGAAAAATAGAGCAGATAGGTTCACCTGATGAGATATATAATAAGCCTGCTACAGGTTTTGTTGCTGGCTTTATTGGATCTCCATCTATGAATTTTATTTCTTGTAAAATAGAAAAAAGCTCACAAGGTTTTTTAGCAAAAATAACTGACGATATATTTTTTGCTATAAAACAAGATAAAAGTAAAATGCTTTCTAAGTATGCAAATAAAACATTACTTTTAGGAATTAGGCCAGAGCATATTTCTGAGAATAAACAAAATGGAGCTCTTAAAATTGAAGCTAAACTTGATATAGTAGAGCCATTAGGTATGGAAACTATGGTTTATTTTTCTATAAATAATTCTCAAATATGTGGAAAGGTATCTCCAGACAATACTATAAAAAATGGTAAGGTAATAACTTTATATCTTGATAGTTTAAATTTCCATTTTATTGACCCTAAAACTGATATAGTTTTGTAAATTACTTATAATCAGGAGAAAATATGCAAAGTAAAGTTATCCAAATCGATCAGGTTGGTGGTCCAGAAGAGATGAAGTATAGAAATATATCAATATCTGAACCGGGCATAGGGCAAGTTATTATAAAACATGAAAATATTGGATTAAATTATATAGATATAATGCAAAGAAGTGGAAAGCATCCAATATCTTTTAAAGAATTTCCAGCAACTTTAGGTATGGAAGGAGCTGGAAGTATTGAAGCCATAGGTGAGGGTGTGAATGGCTTTAAATTAGGAGATAAAGTTTCACATTGTATGAATATAGGAGCATATGCCGAAAGAATGTTAATAGATGCTAATAAATTAATTTTATTAAATCAAAATACATCTTTAGAAATAGCAGCTGCAGCTACCCTTCAAGGGCTTACAGCGCAATATTTATTACATGAATCATGGAGTTTAAGATCTGGTCAAATAGTATTAGTTCACGCTGCAGCAGGAGGTGTCGGTTTAATATTAAGTCAATGGGCAAAGCATATTGGTGCAACAGTAATAGGTACAGTTGGTTCTGAGGAAAAAGCAGAATATGCAAAAAGAAATGGATGCGATTATACCATATTGTATTCTCAGGAAAATTTTGCAGATAAGGTAAAGAAAATAACTGATGGACTAGGAGTTCACGTAATCTATGATGCTATTGGTAAAGATACTTTTAGTAAGGGGCTGACTTGTCTAAGGGAAAGAGGTCGAATAGTTTGCTATGGCTTTGCATCAGGTCCTATAGAACCTATTGATATTACTGAAATAAGACCTTTTTCTGGGTCAATAGCGACTGGCGCGCTATTAACTTATAAA
>JAQWLZ010000008.1 GCA_029247025.1 Alphaproteobacteria bacterium
GGTGTTATATCATTCCTAATATACATAGGTTTATTTGAAATAGGATCGACTATTCTAAAAATATTTTGTTTATTAGTCGTATCTAAAAATAACGTATAATTTTCCTCAAACTCTATCATAGGTGGACTAACTTTTTCATAACCATTTAATTTAAAGCTATTCATTAAAGTTTGAGATAAAAAAGAGTCTTGGAAAGATTTCTTTTCTAGAAGATCATTAATCCCTCTCGGAAGTAATGTAATTTTTTTATCATAATTTTTCATCGTAACGTTTCAATATTTAAATATAAAGATATTAAATCTAAATAATATTTTTTGCAAAATTAAGTGGCTTTACATTTTTCACATGAGGAATATTATTTAATTCCTCTATTAGTTTAGATGAAACTGGTTCATCGATTTCTATAAGTGCTATTGCATCACCGCCTACTTTAGTTCTACCTAAATGAAATGTTGCTATATTAATTTTGGCATTTGATAAGATAGATCCCAAAGAGCCAATAAAACCTGGTTTATCTTCATTAGTGATAAATAACATATTAGGACCAAGTTCTGCCTCAATTCGGGTATTCATAACTTCAACTATTCTTGGTTGATTGCCATATAATGTACCAATTACATTTCTTGTTCTTCTTTCTGTTTCTACAGTTAAATTAATATCTGTTATATAATCTCCTGTTTTTTCTCGAATAGAAGAAGTAATATTCATATTTCTATTTTTTGCAATCACTGGTGCATTAACTACATTTACTGCTTCCATATTTGGAGATAATAATCCTGCTATTAAAACACTTATTAAAGGTTTTGTATTTAATAAAGCTACTTGTCCTCCAAATTCTATTTTTATATTTTTAATACTTGTTTCAGTTATTTGACCTGCAAGTTTACCAATTTGCTCACATAATTTTATATAAGGTTTAAGTTTTGGAGCATCTTCTGCTGAAATAGATGGAATATTTAACGCATTTGTTATTGCGCCATTATTAAGGTAATTAGACATCTGTTCTGCAACTTGAATAGCTACATTTTCTTGAGCTTCTTCAGTAGAAGCACCTAAATGCGGAGTAGCTACTATTTTATCTAGTCCAAATAACACATTTTCTTTTGCTGGTTCATTGCTAAATACATCAAATGCGGCTCCACTTACCTTTTCCGATTTAATAGCATCTGCAAGATCATTCTCATTAACTAGACCTCCACGGGCGCAATTAATAATTTTTACACCATCCTTCATTTGTTTTATTGAGGTTGAATTGATTATTTCTTTTGTAGACTTTGTTAAAGGTACATGAAGTGTTATGAAATCTGAAACTTTCAATAACTCTTCAAATTCAACTTTTTCAACTCCAATTTCTGTTGCTCTTTCTTCAGTAAGAAATGGATCATACACTTTAATATGCATTTTTAGCCCTTTAGCTCTGTCAGCTACTATAGAACCTATATTTCCACATCCTATCATTCCAAGTATTTTTGAATATAATTCAATACCCGTATATTTTGATTTTTCCCATTTGCCTTGATGGGTAGAACTATTTGCATTAGGTATATTTCTTGCTAAAGACATCATTAACGCAATAGTATGTTCTGCTGTAGTAATTGAGTTTCCAAACGGCGTATTCATTACTATTGTGCCATTTTCCGTAGCAGCTTCAATGTCAACATTATCTACACCTATTCCTGCTCTACCTATTACTTTTAAATTTGAAGCATATTTGAGAATATCTTTTGTAACTTTTGTATTAGATCTAATAGCCAACCCATCAAAGTCATTAATAGTTTCAGATAATTGTTCTGGAGATAATTCTGTATTAATAGTTACATCAATATTATTTTTTTTAAATATTTCTTCAGCTTTACTACTTAATTTATCTGAAATCAAAACTTTAGCCATATAAGTACTCCGATTCTTTAAAGTTATTTTGCTATATTTTTCCAAGCCCAATCTAGCCATGGTAATAATAGTTCTATATTATTTTTTTCTACGGTACCACCGCCCCATATTCTTATACCTTCAGGAGCGGAAGGATAGTGATTAATATCATAAGCAGCTCCTTTTTCCTCCAGTAAGGAAAAAAATTCATTTAAATTTTTCTTTTTGCTATTAGCGTCTAATTTTAAAAACCAAGGATCAATAATTTTTAAACATATAGATGTGGATGACCTTATTTCTTTTATAGTTGCTAAAAATTCTACCCAGTCAGTTTTAGATTCCCATTTCTCTATTACTTCTAAATTAGATTGACTTCTCTCAATCATTGAAGTAAGGCCTCCTATACTATCGACCCATTCTAATGCATGAATAGCATCTTCAATACATAGCATAGAAGGAGTGTTAATAGTACTTCCTTTAAAAATTTTACTTTGAAATTTTCCTTTGTTGGCTAATCTAAATAATTTTGGAATAGGCCAGGCAGGTTTATAGCTTTCTAGTCTTTCTACTGCTCTAGGAGAGAGGACTAATATACCATGTTGAGCTTCGCCTCCTAAAACTTTTTGCCATGAGAACGTAGTTACATCTAATTTATTCCAAGGAATATTCATTGCAAGAACAGCAGATGTTGCGTCACACAAAGTTAGACCACTTCTATCATCATCTATCCAATTTCCATTAGGAATTTTAACTCCAGCAGTTGTTCCATTCCAAGTAAAAATTACATCATTATTAAAATTAACCTTTTCTAAATCTGGTAAGGCACCATAATCCGCATCAATTAATGTTGTATTTTTAATTTGTAACTGTTCAATAACATCTGTAACCCAATCTCTTCCAAATGAGTCCCAAGCTAATATATCCACTCCTGTTTTTCCAAGAAGAGACCACATAGCCATTTCAAAAGCACCAGTATCAGAACCACCTGTTATTGCTACATGGTAATTTTCAGGTATGTTTAAAATTGATTTGGTTTTATCAATTAATTTTTGGATTCTTTTAACACTTATATTAGCTCTATGTGATCTACCTAATAGTGCATCATTAAGAAAGGAAGCCTCCCAATTAGGAATTTTTACACAAGGGCCTGAAGAAAATTTAGGATTGTTTGGTAATTTAAGGGAATTCATATATTTTTTTCCGTTACTTATTAGAATTAATTTATTAGCAATGTATAATTGTGTAATTACTTGTCAATTTAATATTATAATTTTCACATTTTAACTAGATGATTTAATGGACCATTACCTTCGCCAATATCAGGAGCATATAGTATTGCTTTATTAACATATTTATGAGCCTTACTTACAGCTTTTTTTAAAGTTAATTTTTTTCCTAAACCACAAGCTATTGCACTTGATAATGTGCATCCAGTCCCATGTGAATTTTTAGTAATAATTTTTTTACTTTTAAAGAAGTCTATAGCATCTTTACTAATTAAAACATCTACGAGTATAGAATCCTCTAAATGCCCACCTTTCATTAATACGTTATCAATTCCCATTTTTAAGATTTTTTCACCTGATATTTTAAGATCATCAACATTATTTATTTTTGATCCAGTTATAACCTCAGCTTCAGGAATATTTGGCGTAATTATAGTACATAGAGGTAATAATTTATTTACTAATGCTTTTTCTGCCCCAGTATCTAATAATTTATGTCCACCTTTTGCTACCATTACTGGGTCTAATACAATTGGTACTTTATTTTTGAGTTTTGAAAGTATTTTCGTAACACAAAGAATAATTTCTTCGTTAGACAACATTCCAATTTTAATAGCATCGGTGCCAATATCATTAAGAATAGCAATAATTTGCTCTTCAATAATATTTAAAGGCATATTTAAAATATTAGTTACACCTTTAGTATTTTGGGCAGTGACAGCAGTAATAGCACTAGTTGCATAGCCTCCTAAAGAGGAAATGGTTTTTATATCTCCTTGTATGCCTGCCCCACCTCCTGAATCAGACCCAGCAATGGTCATTATTCTTGCTAGTTTATTATTATTCATTAATATAATTTATAATTTCTGTTTTTAATTTCTTAAGTGTGTTGTTTAATAATGTTTTATTTTTACATTCGCCCATTATCCTAAGCTTATTTTCTGTACCAGATGCTCTAATAATAATTCTACCCTCATCACCTAGATTTTGTTCATGTTTTTTAATTTTTTCTTTAATAAAATGATCACTATTTTTATATTTATAATCTTTATTATTATAGGAGATGCTTTCAATAGTTTGCGGCATTAATGAAAATATATTTACTAATTTTGAAACTTTTATATTTTTCTCTACCATAGAAGCAATTATCTGAAGTGAAGCTACTAGACCGTCACCAGTACTACCATACTCACCTAAAATAATATGGCCAGATTGTTCTCCACCAATATTGCAGCCACTTTTTCTCATTTCTTCTACTACATATCTATCACCTACATTTGTTCGTATTAAACCTAGATCAAGACTGTTAAGATAATTTTCTAAACCTTTGTTTGTCATTTTGGTTCCAATTATAGCATTACCCTTTAATGTACCTTGGTCTAGATATCTTTTTGTTATTAATCCAATTATCTTATCCCCATGTATAAAATTTCCTTTTTCATCACAAATTATACAACGATCGGCATCTCCATCTAACGCTATGCCAATATCAGCTTTATGTTTTTTAACCATTTTAGCCATTACATTAGGATGAGTAGATCCGCATTTATGATTTATATTTGTGCCATCTGGATCACAACCTATAGAAATTACTTCTGCACCTAGCTCCCACAATACTCTAGGAGCTACTTGGTACGCTGCTCCATTTGCACAATCTATTACAATTTTTAAATTTTTTAGAGAAAATTTATCTGGAAATGTTGATTTAACAAACTCTAAATACCTTCCAGCTGCATCTTCAATTCTTTTTGCTCTTCCAAGTTTTGTAGAATCTACAAGATTAGATGGATAATTTTTATCCATTAATGCCTCTATTTTTAGTTCATTTTCATCACTTAACTTTTCACCATTAGGATCAAATAATTTTATTCCGTTATCTTCATATGAATTATGAGATGCTGATATCATTACTCCGACATCACACCTCATAGATCTTGTTAACATAGATATTGCAGGAGTAGGCATTGGACCAACTAGAAATACATTCATACCCATAGAAATAAATCCAGCAGTTAAAGAAGGCTCTATTAAATAACCAGAAAGCCTTGTATCTTTTCCTATTACAACATTATGTTTGTGTTTTCCTCTAGTGAAATATTCTCCAGCAGCCATTCCAACCTTTAAAGCAGTTTCACCTGTCATTGGATAAGTATTCGCACGACCTCTTATTCCATCAGTACCGAAATATTTTCTTTTTTTATTTTGAGATATCTTATTTTTTGTTTTCATAGTTTTATTTCAATTGCAATTAATTTTATTCCACATTTCTATAGCTTGCTTAGTCTCTTTTATATCGTGAACCCTTAAAAATTTCACACCTTTTGCTATAGAAGCTATAGCAAGAGAAATAGAACCAGGCAATCTTTCTGATACTTTTGTGTTAGTAATTCTTCCTATCATAGATTTTCTTGATGCTCCAATTAAGATATGAGATTTTAAACTGTGAAATACTGTAAGATCTCTAAAAATTTTTAAATTATGATTATCGTTTTTTCCAAAACCTATTCCTGGGTCAACAATAATGTTTTCTTCCTTTATACCCTTTTGTATAGCATATTTCTTTTTATCATTTAAAAAATTTAAAACTTCATAAGAGACATTTTTATACTTAGGATTTTTTTGCATATAATTAGGCTGTCCTTTCATATGCATTAATATTAAGCCTACTTTGTTCTTAGCTATAATATTAGCGGACTTTTCATCAGAAAGTGATGATATATCATTTATAATTTTAGCACCTGCATCAATTGCAGCCTGCATTGTAGAAGAATTTCTGGTGTCACATGATATAGGAATATTATATTTAGAAAGCTCTTTTATAATTGGAATTATTCTTTTTTGTTCTTCTTTTTCATCCAGACGAATAGCTCCTGGTCTCGACGATTCTCCTCCAATATCAATAATACTTGCACCTTCATCGAACATTCTTAGAGCTTTTGATAATGCTTCGTTGGTTTTAAGAATTTTTTTGTTCTTGCTAGCAAAACTATCAGGAGTCACATTTAATATACCTATAATTTGAGCTTTATTAGAATTTAAACCCATAAAATTTTTTGTTCTATGGTTATATTTTTCTAATTTATCTAAAATATATTTTTTATTAATAAAAAGGTTTCCCCACTCTTTTCTGTTTTGAACAGAGTAAATCAATTGCTCCTTTTTAAGTCTGTTATTTATAGATTGGATTTCAAAATTAAGGAATGCCATATCTCTAGCTAAAGGAAGAGCTTTTTTTTGTTGAATTAACAACTTAGCTTTTTTTCCATAAACTATGTTTATGGGTATAATAATAGCTTTATTCACAATAAATAAAAATTAGCTATGTTTCATTTGGACGTGGATCTTTAATACTATCTTTTTTTACTTCCTTATCAATATCTGAATCTACAGAAGTAGTATTAGTATTATTTTTATCTAATTCTTTACCCTTAAGTATATTACCTATATCATCTGCTGAAAGTGTCTCATATTCTAAAAGACCTTTAGCAATTTTATGAAGGTCATCAATATGTTTTTTGATAATTAATCTAGAAGTTTTTTCACCTTCTTCTACAAGTCTCCTCACTTCTTCATCAATAAGTCTGGCCGTATCATCAGATATATTTCTTTGTTGAGCTACAGAATGGCCTAAGAAAACTTCTTCTTGATTAGTTTCATAACGTAATGGCCCTAATTTATCAGAAAAGCCAAATTCCATTACCATTCTCCTAGCTAAATTAGTAGCCTGTTGAATATCGTTTCCTGCACCAGTAGTAATATTCTTCTTACCATAAATTAGCTCTTCTGCTACTCTTCCGCCGAACATTGAAGCAATTAATGCTTCTAATTCTGTTCTTGTTTGAGAAAGTTTATCTCTTTCAGGAAGCCACATGGTTACTCCTAATGCTCTTCCTCTTGGAATGATAGTGACTTTATGAAGAGGCTCATGACCTTCAACGTTTAGCATAACTAAAGCATGTCCAGCTTCGTGGTAGGCTGTCATTCTTTTTTCATCTTCTGTCATAACCATAGAACGTCTTTCTGCTCCCATCATAACTTTATCTTTCGCTTGCTCTAATTCTATCATACCGACATTTAGTTTACTTTTTCTTGCAGCTAGAAGCGCAGCTTCATTAACTAAATTTGCTAAATCAGCTCCAGAAAACCCTGGTGTACCTCTAGCAATAATTCTAGGGTCTACATTTTTAGCTACAGATATTTTTTTCATATGAACCTTTAAGATTTTTTCTCTTCCTAAGATATCTGGGTTGGGTACAACAACTTGCCTATCAAATCTACCAGGCCTTAATAATGCTGGGTCCAGAACATCAGGTCTATTTGTTGCAGCAATTAATATAACTCCTTCATTAGTTTCAAAGCCATCCATTTCTACTAATAGTTGATTTAATGTTTGTTCTCTTTCATCATTTCCTCCACCAAGGCCCGCTCCTCTATGTCTTCCAACAGCATCAATTTCATCAATAAATATTATACAAGGGGCACTTTTTTTACCTTGTTCAAACATATCTCTTACTCTGCTAGCACCAACCCCAACAAACATTTCGACAAAGTCTGAACCTGAAATTGTAAAAAATGGAACATTAGCTTCACCAGCTACGGCTCTAGCTAGAAGCGTTTTACCTGTTCCTGGAGGTCCCACAAGTAATACACCTTTTGGTATTTTACCTCCCAATTTTTGAAATTTTTGAGGGTTTTTTAAAAATTCAATAATTTCCTCTAATTCATCTTTGGCTTCATCTACTCCTGCGACATCTTCAAAAGTAACTCTCCCTTGTTTCTCTGTAAGAAGCCTTGCTTTCGATTTTCCAAAGCCCATTGCACCACCTTTTCCACCTTGCATTTGCCTCATGAAGAAAATCCATACTCCAATAAATAAGAGCATAGGAAGCCAATTTAAAAGCATTCCTAAAATTGGAGACACTCGTTCATCTAGTGGAGCAGCAGTAACTTTAACGCCACTTTCAGTTAATTTTGAAATTAAATTAGGATCATCTGGAGCATATGTTGTAAATTCTTCACCTGATTGGAAATGACCTAATATATTATTTTCTTGGATAGTAACGTCATTTACATTATTTAATTTTACTTGTGCCAGAAATTCAGAATAGGGTAAAGAAACCTGACTATTTGGACTTTTGTTGTCCTGAAATAAATTAAAAATAGCTAATAAAAATATCACTATTATGGCCCATGCAGCTAGGTTTTTTCCCATTTTATTCAAATTTTTTCTCCAGATTTATAAATATCAATATTCTTATATTCACTTAATAATTTTTCTTCTATATGATTTATATTTATATTATTTTTCCAAAAATCACACTTCCAATATAATAGATGGGGTATTGATACTATTTGTTCAAGTACTCTAATAGCAGGAATAGTTTTTATAGCATTAAAATTTATACTAGGTTTTTTAATTTTATTCAATTTAATCATTAATAAATAATCTTTTTCGCCTAATGGTCCTACAGTTAAATTGAGTTTCTTAGTTTTGTTTGTAATGATAAATCTTCTATCCCAAACAGTAATACCATTCTTTAAATCAATTTTTTTTATTGTATTATCTAATTGTCTATATAGTACTATTTTATTTTCATCTATTTTAATATACGTACCGCCCACAGTTGTATTCTTGGTTTTTTTGCTATTAATATTATCAAGTAAATTATTAAGAATTTTAGTTTTTCTAGGGTATTTTTTACCCCCTGTAATTTTTATTAGATAACTTAATACTTTAACCTGAAATATTTTTGGAAGTTCTATAAACTTATCCATATTGAACTGACAAATACCTAAGAGATTAAATTGAATATCATTTTTCATAAAATTATGGATATAACAATTTAAATTTTTACTTAGGCTACGAAACAATTTTATAGAATTACTAAAATCTCTGTACATACTTTGGTGTACGATTAACTTTCGTACTTTAGATCTTAAATATTTCATATCTAAGTTTGATGGGTCTTCAATCCATTTTAATTGATTACTTAGACAAATTTTTATTAAATTGTCTTTTTTATAATTTAGTAGAGGCCTAATTAATTCTATAGTACCTGAACTTGTCAAGATTCTAGATGTTTCTTGCATACATCCTAATCCATCTAATCCACTTTTAGCACCTAATCTAATAATAAAAGTTTCTACTTGGTCGTCGGCATGATGTCCTAAAAAAACATATTTACAATTATGTATTCTGCAAGCTTTTGCTAAAATATCGTAACGAGCTATTCTTGCAGTTTCTTGTATTCTTGTTTTTGGTTTTTCTGCAGACCATACTAGTGAATGATGTTTTATATTAAGTCCATTCATTGTCTTTTTTACAAATTTAGTCTCTTTTGCAGATTCTTTTCTTAATTGATGATCAAGTGTAAAAGAAGTAATATTATAGTTATATTTATTTTTAAATTTATTTAATAAAAAAGCTAAGGCAGTACTATCTGCCCCGCCTGAAATTGCTAAGGCAACGTTTTCTCCGTTAAATTTATTTTTATTTTTATTCATAAAAAATTCAAAATTTTTTGTGAATTTATTATTATCCATTACTAATTATTTACATTCTAGTTTTTCTTTATACGTCTTTGCTCGACTTGAAATACTTATAGGTAAATCTGTAAATTCTTTATTCAATTTTGCAAAGGTAGAGCATGCTTCTTTATTTTTATTTAAAGCATAAAGTGAAATTCCTAGTTTAAGTAATTGTGCAGAAGCTTTTGAGCCTTTTGGAAATTTTTTATATCCTGCAGCAAAATTTTGTGCAGCTTGGATATATTTTTTTCTAACATAGAATGACTCTCCCAGCCAATAGTAAGCATTACTAGTTAAGCTATGGTCTGAATAATTTTTAATAAATTTTATAAAAGCTACTTCTGCAGCTTCATAATTACCTTTTGAAAGCATATTATACGCCCTTTGATACACATCCTTTGGTTCTTTCTCAGGTTCAGTAATTAAAATTTCTTTAGATAGTAATTTATCTTTTTGTGTCTTAATAGTTTCTTTTATTATTTCATCATTGCCACTTGTAGTATTTATTTTTGCCAAAACTTCTACAGAAGAGTTTTCATTTTCTTCATTACTCTCAGAGTTATTCATTCCTGGATAAATAGGATACTCTTTGGTTATTGTTTCTTCAGATATATTTTTATCAGTAATCTTACTATTAATATCTGATTGGTTATTTAAGTTTCCTATTTTTACTAATAAATCTGAGTTTTGTTGAATTAAATTACTTATTTTTTCCTTTAAATAATTAAGTTCTTCAATCACTCCCTCGATTGACCTAGTTTTTTCTTCAAGTTCTAAAAGTCTTCTTTCATGGTCAGCATCAGTTCTATACTTTTCATTAGTATTTATTACTTGGCTCTGGTTAGTTGAGTTAACTTCTTTACCTTGATAAACTCTTCTTTCAAGATCATTTATCTTTGTATTTAATCCATCTAACCTATTTAATATCTTTTCATTAATATTATTAATTATTTCATCGTTATTTTGAGAATAAGATATATTTAAATTCAAAGAGTTCACAATAATGAGACTTAACGCTATATAAATAATCCTTTTATTCATTATTGTTTAATCTCTAATTACTATTAATAAATGTAATAGCTGTTCTATTTTGATTCCAAGCAGTTTCATCATGCCCTGCAACAGTGGGTTTTTCTTTTCCATAAGAAATAACTGATATTCTATTTGAACTTATACCTAATGATATTAAATAATTTTTTGCAGCAGATGCTCTTCTTTCTCCTAAGGCTAAATTATATTCTCTAGTTCCTCTTTCGTCACAATGACCAGTAATAGTAATAGAAAGTTCAGAATTTCTAATTAAAAATTGATATTGTTGTTGAAGAATTTCGGCGCTTTCATCTGAGATTGTTGATTCATCGTAGCCAAAGAAAATTCTATCACCTACTTCTATTAACTCAGCAGAAAGTTTTTCTTCTACAGTAAGTTCTACTTCATCCATCTCAATTGTTTGTGCTGTATTATCAATTATTTCAATCTCTTCTGTTAAAGTATCATTTTGATCAGTATTTCCTCCCTCAGCATCGAGCAGCAAACTTTCTTGCTCTTTATTCGTACATGAAATAAAGTTTAATAAAAAAACAGTAATTATAAAAATTTTTAAATACTTTAACATTATTACTCCTTATGTAATCAGTGTGATTTTATTATATAATATTTTCTAAATATTATATAATAATATTTTTTTTAACTATTTTAATTTATATTTTTGGGGCTCCAGGCTGGATCTGAAGCATCTTCCGGAGTGTTCAGTTCTCTTTCTCTATAGCCTGTAATATCTATTACAAATAATCTAGTCTTCATGCTTCCGTTTTGTTGGGGAATTTGCCTAAAAAAGCTGAGTACTCTTCCTCCAGGGGCCCAAGTTGGTCCTTCCGTTAAGTATCCTTCAGCAATTAATCTTTCTTCAGAGCCATCTGGCCTCATTAATCCAATAAAAAACCTTCCTCTGGTAAACTTGGTAAAAGCAATGTAATCTCCTCTTGGTGACCAGACTGGAGTAGCATAACTGCCTCTTCCAAAACTTATTCGCTTTGCATTTTTTCCATTTCTTTTCATTACATAAAGATGTTGACCACCAGATCTATCTGAATTAAATACTATTTTTTTCCCATCAGGAGAAAATGACGGTGAAGTATCAATAGATCGACCTTTGGTTAGTTGATTAGTTTTTTTACTTTTGAGATTCATGATATGAATATTAGTAGTGCCATTTTGTGCTAAAGACATAACTAAATCTAAACCATCAGGAGAAAACCTAGGAGCAAAAGACATGCCAGGAAATTGGCCTAAAATTTCAATTTTACCAGATAATAAATTATACAGGTAAATACTAGGTTTTAGGCCTGCTTTTATTCCATTATAAGAAAAAAAGGTAATTTGTTGTTGGTTAGGAGAAAATCTTGGTGTTAATACTAGAGATTTACCGTCTGTAAGGTATTTATGATTGCCTCCATCTTGATCCATAATAGCAAGTCTTTTAATCTTATTTTTTTGGGAACCAGATTCTGAAATATAAACTATCCTTGTATCAAAATAACCTTCTTCTCCGGTTAACCTTTCATATATTTTATCTGATATAATATGAGAAATTCTTCTCCAGGATTTTATTTTAGAAGATAGAGACAGTCCAAACATTCTTTTTTCACCATATATATCCCATAATTCAACACTTACACTTAATTTATCTTCCGTTTTTTTTATAATTTTTCCTGATATAAGTGCTTGAGCATCAATAATTCTCCAGTCTCTAAATTTAGGACGAGCATTTAATTGATCAGGGTTTTGCATATAAGCATCTCGATCTAATAACTTAAATAATCCTGAGTTAATTAAATTATTTGCAATTAAGTTTGGAATGTTTTTATGTAAATTTAACTCCTTTAAACTTTCTTCAGTGGAAAAATAGGATATAGCAATAGGCATTGCCTGAATATTTCCTCCCATTATATCAATTTGAAGAGGTTTATCTGCTGATTGAGATATGCTAGGAAAAGAAGTTAAGAAAAATGATGTTGATATAAAAAAAATATAACAAATTTTGAAAAATATTTTTTAATTTTATTCAATTTAATCTCCAATAGATAGTATTTTATTTATGTTTGGTAAGGTGTAAAGCTAATATCTATTATTTTCCATAAATTATATTCTTCTTCTGGCAGTTTAGTGAATTTTCCTAATTTTCTAATAGCTCGTTGTGCTGCTTCCACATAAGGTAAATAAGTTGGATCTTCTTTAGCTCTTCTTATAGAGTTTTTATTTACTATAGTTTTATTTATGGTTCCATCTGGCCTTACATGTATTCTTAATTGAACTGTAATGTCATTTAAAACTTTTAAGTCTGGTGCGGGAGGTAAAGTATAATTTTCTTTAATTTGGTCATAAATTTTACCTATAATCATTTTCTGCATATTTTTAATTTGTTGTGGTGATTTTGAATTTTTCTGCTTTGGTTTATTTAAGGCCTTATTCTCAGGTTTTATAGGTTGTTCTTCATATTTTGCTAAATTTTTCAACATATCATCAAAAACTTCATCGTTATTTTCTTTTTTAGTAGTCTCAATTTTTTTCTTAATTTCAGTCTCTTTTATTTTAAATTCAGGTTTTTTTTGTGGAGGTTTAGCTTTTACAATTGCTGCTTTTGGTTTAGGGGTATCTTTCTTAATTATTGGCTTTTGTTTTGGAGGTTTAGGCTTAAATTTAATTGTTTTGGTTTCTTTAATTTTTTTTTCTGGTTTTTTATTTTCCTTAGTTTCTTCAGAAACTGTCTTTTCATCAGGTTCTTCATTAATTATTTCAACAGAGATATAGTCTATTTCTTTAGTTTTTATTTCTGGTAATGTTATAGATATAAGAATAAAGACTAATATATGAATTGATAAAGATGAATAAAAAGCTTTTTTCAATTTTTATTTTTCAATTTTCTGTTTAGTTAATAATGCAACCTTATTATAACCTGCTTTTTTTATTCTGCTCATTAAAACCATAACTTCACCATAAGGTAATAGTTCATCTGCCCGAATAAAGATTCTTGATTCTTTGTTTAAATTTGCTATTGCTTTCAATTTTATTTCTAATGCTTCTGCTTTAATTATACTATCACCAATAAATATTTCTTTATTTTTATTAATAGTTATAGTTAAAGGTTCATCTTGACCAGGAATAGCTTCTGAGTCGGTTACAGGGAGGTCTACTGATACTCCGGAGGTCATTAATGGAGCAGTAATCATAAATATAATTAATAAAACAAGCATAACATCCACTAGAGGAGTAACATTTATTTCTGACATTGGCTTATTTTGAAAGCCTCTTGTATTTTTATTTTCTACATTCATTTTTCTAAGTTCTGTTCTGATAAATGACGAGATAGTAATGCTTCAAATTCACTTGCAAAATTTTGTAGTCTAAGCGCGTAAGTATTAAGGTTATTAGATAACTTATTATATGCAATAACAGCAGGAATTGCAGCTACTAAACCTAAAGCAGTAGCTAATAATGCTTCTGCTATTCCAGGGGCTACAACTGCAAGAGACGTATCTTTACTTAAAGCAATAGATTGAAAGCTGTTCATAATTCCCCAAACTGTTCCAAATAAACCTATAAATGGTGCTGTAGAACCAACTGTAGCTAAAAAGCCTATATTTTTTTCTATATTCTCTAATTCTCTAGTAACGGCGACAT
Source organism: Alphaproteobacteria bacterium (assembly GCA_029247025.1). Classification (GTDB taxonomy): domain Bacteria; phylum Pseudomonadota; class Alphaproteobacteria; order TMED109; family TMED109; genus TMED109. The sequence continues at coordinate 14,304 of JAQWLZ010000008.1, forward strand.
TCATTACCTGGTGAATTCTTTCTTGTAGTCCTGCTTGTATATTTTGGTTAGATAAAGAATTATTTTTACTTGCTCGAGTCCATTCATACATACCTGCAACAAAAACTACAGATAAAGGATGTAGAGGATTTTTTTCTTCCTCTTTATATAAGTCTTCCAGAGACTCACCTGACCAAAATGCATCTTCAAATAATTGAGCTTTTCTTTTAAGAGAAAAAAACTTCCTTGTTTTTTCAATAATTATTGACCAAGACCATATACTAGCCAAAAGTAAAATAAGCATAACAATTTTTACTACTGCATCTGCTTGCAATACTAGGCCCCAAAATGATACGTCTAGTGGTGCGTTAGCTATTAGCTCATTTTCCATACATTACTCCTTAATAATTCATGTAGTATTTAATATATCTAATACAAATTTAGGCAGACGGCTAGGTTTTCCTTCTAGGTTTACAGAACCTAATGTAACATTAATTTTTGCTAATAATTTTTTTTTATTAAATATACTTTGTTCCATTATAATTTTAGCAGAAGATATTTGTATTATTAAGCTTTTGATATTTAATAAGTCATCTAATTTAGCAAAAGCATAATATTCAATAAATAAATTTTTTACTATGAATTGAATATTAAAATCTGTTTTTAATTTTTCTTGTTCGATTTTATATTTTCTTAACATCTCTGTTCTTGATCTTTCTGCATATTTTAAATAATTTGCATGGTAAACAACTCCACCAGAATCAGTATCTTCATAATAAACTCTTATTGTATTATTAAAATTAAATATTGATATTTTATTAGTTTTTTGTGGCATTTTTATTATTTTTTAAACAAATTTTCCAAGGCTATTTTTGTCGCTACTCTGCCTCTTGGAGTTTTTTGAAGAAAGCCTTTCTGTATTAAATAAGGCTCGATTACATCCTCAATAGAGTCTTTTTGTTCTCCCATTTGAGCTGCTAATGTTTCTAAACCTACTGGGCCTCCATTATGATCATTAATAAGATGATTTAAATAATTTTGATCCATTTTATCTAGCCCATTTTTATCAACACCCAGTTGTAATAGAGCTTCATCAGCAACATCTTTTTTAACTTCTATATTCTCTTTATTTAAAGATGTAATAATATCTCTTAATCTTCTAACTAACCTACTTGCTACTCGAGGTGTGCCTCTTGATCTTTGTGCAATTTCTAATGCTGCTTCATTATCAATTTTAATATTTAACAAGTTTGATGATCTTAAAACAATTTCTTTCATATCTTCATTTTCATAAAACTCTAATCTTGCGGGTATTCCAAAACGATCTCTTAAGGGATTAGATAATAATCCTGCCCTTGTAGTTGCACCAATTAATGTAAATGGTTGTAAGTCTATTTTTACTGATCTTGCTGAGGGACCTTCTCCAATCATAATATCTAAGTGAAGGTCTTCCATAGCAGGATAAAGTATTTCTTCTACTGTATTATTTAATCTATGTATTTCGTCTATAAATAAAATATCATTTTTTTCAAGGCTTGTAAGTAAAGCCGCTAAATCTCCAGGTCTCTGTATTATAGGTCCTGAAGTAGACCTAAAATTAACATTTAGTTCATTTGAAATTATTTTTGCCAAAGTAGTCTTACCTAAGCCAGGTGGGCCATATAGTAATACATGGTCTAGTGCTTCTTTTCTTTTTTTTGTGGCTTGCATAAAAATATTTAGATTATTACATAAAGTATTTTGTCCTATGAATTCACTTAAATTTTGTGGCCTTAAGTTAATATCTTTATTATCTCTTATTGTATTAGCCACCGGGCTATTATTCTTTTCATTTTCTATATTCATTTTCTTTTCTCAGAAATAATTTTAAGGGCTATTTGTAACATATCTTCTACTTTTTTACTTTTATCATCGTCGCTTAATTTTGATATCACTTCATATGCTTCATGATGACCATAACCTAAACCTATAAGACCACTTATAAGGTCTTGAATATTACTATTTTGTTTTGGTTTTGACATTGATTGAATAGATATATTAAGAGTTTTGTCTTTTAACTCAGAACATATTCTCAATGCTCCTTTATTACCTATTCCTGGAATTCTTGTTAATAATGTTTTATCTTCAGATAAAATTGCCATTTCTAATTCTTCTGGAGTCATTATGGATAAGCCTTTTATCGCTGTTTTAGCACCTACACCTTGCACTTTTAATAATAAATCAAACCAATATTTTTCATTTTCTTCTTTAAATCCATATAAAGTTATTTGATCTTCTCTAACTATAGTTTGAATTAAAATTTCATCTAATTGTCCTTTAGCTGATAATTTATTTATGACTTTGCTAGAGCAATAAACTAGATAGCCAACACCAGAGACGTCTATAATAATATAGTCTTCTCCAATTTGATCTATAATACCTCTTAGTTTAGCAATCATTTAATTATACTCTTTCAACATTATGTAATTTAGATTGTGAAAAAAATGTATGACAAATTGCAACAGCTAAAGCATCGGATTCATCTTCAGTTTTTATTTTACATCCTGGTAAAAGAAGTTTAACCATTGATTCTACCTGATCTTTCTTTGCTCTTCCTGAGCCAGTAAGTGATTGTTTTACTCTAGTTGGAGCGTATTCAAAAACTTTCAGACCTTTTATAGAGCAAGTTGCTATAGCTGTTCCTCTAGCCATACCTAATTTTAGAGTGGATTGCCCATTCATATTAACAAAAACTTCTTCTACTGCCGCAGCGTAAGGTTTAAATTCATGAATAATATCATTTAATTCATTATGAATAATTTTTAATCTTTCTGATATACAAAGGGAGTTTTTAGGTGAAACGTTTCCACTTGCAATCCATGATATATTATCATATTTTGTATTTATTATTCCCCATCCTGTATGACGTAATCCAGGGTCTAATCCTAAAAGACGCATTTTAATTTTTCCTATTCATAATTACTTATTTCGTATCTTATCCATAACCTCTTCAGAAACATCTAAATTTGTGTAAACCGTCTGAACGTCATCATTGTCTTCTAATATATCAATAAATTTTAATATCTTCTCTGCTTGCTCTTCATTGATGGGTTGTAAATTTTGCGGAACCCATTCT